>DATMTF010000145.1:0-10841 GCA_035565015.1 Asticcacaulis sp.
GTAAGCTGTTGCTACATCGGGCCGCCGGGGCCGCCCGGACCATGACCGCCGCTCCAGCGACGACCGCCAAATTGATCCTGATCCGAATTGCCGCCTGATCCGCCCAGCAGATAGGTCAGGCCGACATAGAAGGTTGGCGCCTGCAAGGAACGCGAGCTTTCACTGTAGACCGTCCCGTTGTTGGTGACGGTCTTGAACTTGGCGGTGCGGAACGGATCGTTGACCGACGCGACCAAGGCAATCTTCTTGTTGATGGTATGGCGATACGACAGGTTGCCGCCCGTGAAGGGCGCGCGATAGCCCTGCCCGGTCAGCATCTTGCCGGAAGTGAAATACATCAGTTGCAGTTGGTCGGCCTTGGTGACCTGATAGCTGATATTGGCGCGACCGCGCACCGACGAACCCGTCTCCTTGCCGCCCGTAGCGCCGGTGTCCAGTTCCTGCTGCGACCAGTTGCCATTCACCTGCATTTTGAGTTGGGGCGTCAACTGCCCCTGGAAATTGAACTCCACCCCGCCGGAATTGCCGCGTCCGAAATTGCGTTTGGTGGTCAAAAGTACGCCGTCGTCGAGGAAGTAGGAATAGTCGGTGATGGTGTGATAATCTTCGCGGTAATAGCCGCGAAGCTGATAATTGATCTTGCCGCCGGTATATTCATAGCCCAGTTCGACCGAGTCCGTTTCCTGCGGCTTCAGATCGGGATTGCCCTGACTGACATTCTGCGCGTCGACATAGGTGGCGTAGGGGTTCAGATCCTGCGGGTTAGGGCGTTGCAGCCGGTGCGAATAGGACAGGCGCAGCTTGCCCTTGTCGCTCAGGCTGTAGGCGGCGAAGAAACTAGGACTGAACTTGGTTTCGTTCAGACTGGAATCGACGCCCGCATCGACGCGCCTTGTGGTCAAATCCTGGTTCTCGACGCGCAGACCGCCCTGCACCGTCAATTTCGGCGTCAGATTGGTCTGCCAGGTCGCATAGGCCGCGCTGATGGTTTGCGTATAGGCGAAGTCGCTCGACAACAGAGCGTTCAGCGTCGCCGCGGAACCCACATCGTCAGGACCGGTGGCGACATTGAGGAAATGATTGGAGTCGTAACGAATATCCGTCCCGGCGGTCAGGAGGCTGTTCTCGCCGACATTGCGCGTGTAATCGACGCTGAAATCGCCGTCCGTGGCGCGGCTGGAGGACAGTTTCGTATCCACCGTCGTTTCGCCGCTATCATAGGCGTTGATATTGGTTGAGGTCGATTTGCCGTTGGACGAACTGACGCGCAGATCGGCTTTCAGCGTCTCGCCCGGTTGATCGCCGGTATGGTTCCAGTTCAGATCGACCGTCTTGTCCTCGCGCGGCCCCTTGCCATCGGAGGCGCGCGTATAGCTGCCGAGGCTGCCGCCGGGCAGGGCTCCAGTCAGATCGTAGCGCGACGCGCCGTTATTATCGAATTCACGACGCGAATAGGACAGTTGCGCGCCGATTGAATCGACGTCGGAGATATTATAGCTCAGCCCGCCATTGGCCGAGATATTGTCCATGGTCGTCTGGTTCGCGCCGGTCTGGGTCTGGCCGCTGACCACGTCGCCCGTCGTCGCATCCAGCCTGTTCAACACCGAGGTCACATTGGAGCTGCGGTTGTCGTGGCGCACGTTCAGCCCGCCCGACAGGGTCAGCTTGCCGGAATTGTGCGAGATCGACAAGGCGCCGTTATAGCGATCCTGCGACCCGATATTGGCGATGATCGCGCCCGTCGTGCCCGGCTTGCGGTTCTTCTTCATCACCAGATTGATGATGCCGCCCGTGCCCTCGGCGCTGAACTGCGCGCCCGGATTGGTCATCACCTCGATCGAATCGATGTCGTTGGACGACATGGATTGCAAGGTCGCGGAGCGGTTGTCGCCCTGCAACATGGTCGAGGGCTTGCCGTCCATCAGTACGGTGACATTGGAATTGCCGCGTAAGGACACATTCCCGTCGGCGTCGACCGTAACGGAAGGCACCTTGTTCAGCGCGTCCGACGCCGTGCCGGAGGTCGAGTCGATGTTTTGCGTATTGTCATAAACCTGCCGGTCGATGCGGTTCTGCACCGGCGGCTTCTGGCCGACGACGGTGACGGTCGTCGGCGTATCCGCATCCTTTTTGGTCTCAGCCGTTTTCGACCCCGGCGCCGGTTCTTGCCCGGACGTCGCCTCCTGCGCCAAAGTCGGCGCAGCGACGGCCAGCAGCATCAGACCGCACAAACCGGATGCGCTGCGCAAGCGGGAGGAGAAGGTGGAGAACATCGGTTTGTTCATAAAACCCCGGCTATGAATTAAGATTGCGGACACTTATAAAAATACAGGCTCCCACCAAACAGCAGGCGTCCTGACATCAGGCGCTAAACGCCTATATCTGGGCTTTCCGTCGCCGCAGTGCAAAAAAGAACATTTTAGACGCAGGGAGGTCTTTTTAGCCTAACGCTCCAGCCGCGCCTCCAGAATTACCGAAGTCGTGGTGCGCTCCACGCCTTCCACCAACCCTATCTGATTGATCAGATCGTTGAGTTCAATCGTATCGGCGGCCTCGACCAGCACGATAATGTCCCATTCGCCGCTGATGGCGTAGAGCGCCGATATTTCGGCAATCTCCGCCAGCCGCGCTTCGACCTCCTGACACAGGCGCGGCAAGGTCTTGATCATGACGTGGGCGCGCACCCGCGTCTTGGTGAAGGCCTGCCCCAGGCGCAAGGTGTAACCAGCGATCACCCCGTCCTTCTCCAACCGCTCCAGCCGCGCATAGACCTGGGCGCGCGGAATATCGAACATCTGCGCCAGTTGCGACACCGGCAGGCGCGCGTCTTCGCGCAATGCGGCCAGCAGCCGTCGGTCAAGAGCATCCATATCTGGCGCCTGTGTCGTACGTGTGGTCATGATGTGCGTCCCGGATCGTGCGCCTTTGACATAACAGACCTGCCTGTTTCAAGACAGCCCTATGGCTTTGAGGGGGCGACAGAGGCCGAACCATCTGTTAAGAACATGGTTAACCGGACGTGAAGATGGGGGAGTTTGACGTGTCGCGCCTGCTTGGACTGGCTTTGATCTTAATCGTCGCAGGCGCTGCGGCCCTGTTCTATTTCGCGCCGACCCTCGCCTTTTACGACATCCGCAGTTCGTGCCAGAGTCAGGATGTCGCGGCGCTGTCCAAGCTCGTCGATTATGACGCCGTGCGCGCCGGACTGCGCCTGCAACTCGATGCGGGCGGCCAGGGCGTGCCCGCGCCTGCGCCCAACGCCATCAACGATCCGGTCGGGGCGACCGGCGACGCCCTGAAAAATGTCGCCGACTCGGTCGGCAAAGCCTTTAACGACATGATCCACCCCGAACAGGCCAAGCCGGCGCCACCCGTTATCGACGCCAACAGCTATCTGACGCCGCGCGCCCTGCTGGCCCTGACCTATGGCATGGCCCTGGACGCCAACGCCTCGGATCCGGCACAGTATGACGGCAAACCGCCCGCGCCGCACGTCGCTTTCTTCTCGCTGGAGCATACGCGCCTGACCGTGACGGATGAGATGCGCGGGACGACCACCTTCACTTTCGAGCGGCAGGGCGCGACCCACTGGCGCCTCGTGCATATCGGCCTGCCGACGCCCGGAACCGACGCCGAAACCAGCCCGTCTCCGGCGGGCTAGCTGTCAAAGCATCAGGCCGCGCGAATACTGTCTTGCAAAACCGCCGCAGCGGCGGTCATCGCCGTCAATCCCTGCTCGCGGAAAATATCGAGCGCCGCCTCCAGCGCATAGGCCGCCTCGGCGCGCTCCATCATAAAACCGCTAATCTCGCCGCGCGCCACATAGATGCGCGCCAACTGCCATTGCAGGACCGCCCAGGCGACTGGATCGTCATGCGCGCGGATCGCGCGTAACTCGGATTTAAACGCCGCTTCGGCGTGATCGAGCGCCTTCAGACTGCCCTGGCTTTCCGCCTGACGGGTGCGGCAGGCGGCGCGCGCCTCCAGCAACCGGGCGCGTAGGGCCAGGCCTTTTTGCAACGGTCGCTTCAGCGCCAGATCGTAAACCGCCATCGCCTTGCCGTGCAGTTCCGTCTCCAGGGTCAGCTCGGCCAAAACCTGCAGCCCCGCCGCCAGCAACTGCTGGTGCGCGACCCAGTCCAGCGGCGCATGTTCATAGTCGAAGATGGCGTCCTCGCGCGACAGCAGCGCCACACCCTCGCTGACCGTTTCGGGACGTCCTTCGATTTCTCCGGCCCAGATCTGCGCCTGCGCCAGCCGCAGTGTGACGCGCGCATGCGTGACAGGTTCGTAAGCCGGATCAAGCCGCGCCCGCAGCGCTTCGAAATCCTTGATCACCGCCGTCATCAGGCTGGCGTCGCCGCGATCCGCACCGACCATCATCAGCAGGTCGGCGCGGTCCAGGCGCGCCAGCGCCGCCTCGATCTTGTCCGAATTGGCATGCGTCCTCAGCACACGCTGGTCGGCGCGCTCCACGGCCCGATCAATGTGCGACATGGCCAGCATGGCCAGTTCGAGATCCTCGCCAATCCCCTGACGCACGGCCAGCCGCATCGCCAGTTGCGCCTCAGCACGGTTGTAACGCGTCCGCAACGCGTCGTCCTCCGGCGCCGCCGCGCGTCCCGTCGCCAGCAGGTCTTCCGCCGACGACAACAGGTCGCCCGTCTCAAACAGGTCGTGGCTCAGCAAGCAGGTCAAGGCCTGCTCCAGCGCGGCCAGAGCCGCCTCCTGCGCCGATTGCGCCGTCTTACCGGCGTTCTCCGCCGAAGCCGCCGCGCGTCGCACCGCCACCGGATCGCCGGTGCGACGCGCATATTCGCGCCAGATCAGCGCCGCCTGAACATAGGGCGTAAACCGGTCGCGGGTGGACACGCGCCCGCCTTCGATGTCGAACTGACGCCCCTGCGCAATCAGCATCTGCAGATTCATCAGCTCATACAGGCTGGCGTCCGCGTCGATCCGATCGTGCTGGCGGAAGATACGCCGCAATTCGCGTCCAAATTCAAACATACTGGCCCTGGTCTTTCGGCGGAGCGGCGGCGTGTCAGGACGATACGCTGCGTCAGCCTTCGGACGCGAAGATGCAAACGCCGCGCCGTCCGCGCGTCCTCTCCGAAAATTTGCGATAAAGCTTGCACAGTAAAGGGTTTCAGCGCATGCAGGGCCCATGTTGGAAACCCTGTCCCGCGTCGCTGTCTTCTTCGGCTTTATTGCGCTCGGCGCGCTGCTGGTCCGAACCAAACGGCTCGATCAGAGCGGTCTGAACGGATTATCGGCCTATTTTTACTGGCTGGCCTTTCCGTGCTGGCTGCTGGTCAGTTTTTCACGGCTGCCGCCCCTAGACGCCGGACATGCGCTCGTCCTCGTCGTGTACATCGCCGCCATGCTGACCGCTACGCTGGTCGCCGTCGTCTGCATGCGGCTGTTTGGCGGCGACCGGTCGCACGCCGTCGCGGCGGGCATGGCGTCGCTGGTCAACAATTCCGCCTTTCTCGGCGTGCCGGTGGTCGCCAGCCTGTTCGGTCCGAAGGTGATGCTCATGGGGCCTCTGGTCGTCGCCGCCGACTTTCTCGTGCTGTTCAGCATCGGTTGCGCAGGACTGGCCAAGGCGTCGGGCCATACCTTCCGCGAAGCGCTCGTTCATACATCGAAAAATCCGACCGTCATCGGCGCCGCACTGGGCGTGGCGCTGATGAGTCTGAGCCTGCATTTTCCGCCCGTTCTTGACAGCGCGCTCGACCTTTTGGGCAAGTCCGGTCCGCCCGTCGCGCTGGTCGCGCTGGGCGGCATGCTGGGCCTGATGCCTGCGCCGAGTCTGATCCGACCCGACCGGCTCAGCGTTTTCGCCATGATCGGCAAGATCCTGCTGGCGCCGATGCTGGTGGCGCTGGCGCTTTCATGGCTGCGCGTCGATCCCCTCACCTTCCGCGTCTGCGTCTTCCTGAGCGCGACCCCGACCGCCGTCAGCGTATTCGTGCAGACGCGCATGTATGATGTCTGGAGCGAAGGCGCGGCGAAAACCGTGGCGCAAAGCACGCTGATCAGCCTGTTCACCCTGTCCGGCCTGGCCCTGTTGCTGGCGACGTGATTATTTCGGCGACCCTGCCGAACCGGCCAGAATGCCGCCGTCGATATTGAACTCCGAACCGGTGATGAAGGTGGCCTCATCCGACGCCAGCAGAATGACAATGGCCGCCACCTCATCGGGCCGTCCGAAGCGATGCAGCGGGCTGGCCTTCGCGACGGCCTCGGCGTCGGCGCCGTCTTTCAGCATAGCCTCCCACATCGGCGTCAGGATCGCCGCCGGATGCACCGAATTGCAGCGGATATTCAGCCCCTGCTCGGCGCAGTACAACGCCACGCTCTTGGTGTGGTTGCGCACCGCCGCCTTGGAGGCCGCATAGGCCGCCTGATGCGGCACGCCGACCAGACCTGAGCGCGACGACATATTGATGATCGAACCGCCCGTCGGACGCATGACGCGGACGCCATGCTTGCAGCCCAGAAACACGCCGTCGAGATTGACGCGCATCACGCGCCGCCATTCGTCGAGCGTGGTGTGTTCAGGATCGTTCTGACCGTCCGCGGCGTTACCGGTCACGCCGGCATTGTTGACCAAAACGTCGAGCCGACCATAATCCGCGATCACGGCGTCAAGGCCCGTAATCCACGACGCTTCCTCGGCCACGTCTAATGGCAGAAAATGCGCTCGCTCGCCCAGTTCATCGGCCAGCTTCCGCCCCACAGGCGGATGTATATCGGCGATGAGGACGCGCGCGCCTTCCTTGTGGCTGGCGCGCACAATCGCTTCGCCTATGCCGCTGGCGCCGCCGGTGACCAGAACGATCTTCCCGGCCAGCCGCGCCATCAGATCAGCGCCTTGACCGCGTCGAGTCCGGCTTCGGCCCTTGTGTCGTCCGGAGCGCCGCCCTGGGCGAAGTCCGGCTTGCCGCCGGCGCCCGCGCCGCCCATGGCGATCACCGCCGCCTTGGCCAGGTCGGCGGCGTTGTAGCGACCGGTCAGGTCCGACGTCACCGCCACCGTCACCGCCGCCTTGCCGTCCAGCCTGCCGACCAGGGCGACAACGCCGGAGCCGACCTGCTTCTTGAAATCCTCGGCCAGAGGACGCAGATCCTTGCCGCCGACGCCTTCCAGCACACGGGCTATGATCTTGACGCCGTTAATCTCCTCAGGGCCGGACGCCGCGCCGCCGCCGCCAACCGCCAGAGCGCGCTTGGCTTCGGACAGCTCTTTTTCCAGCTTCTTGCGCTCCGCGATCAGCGCCTCGACGCGCGCCGCGACCTCTGACACCGGCGTCTTGAACTGGTCGGCCAGGGCGCGCGCGACGCCCGCCTGCTCCAGCAGGAACTGCCGCGCCGCCTCGCCGGTCAAGGCTTCGATGCGGCGCACGCCTGCGGCCACGCCACCTTCGGAGACGATCTTGAACAGGGCGATATCGCCGGTGCGCGCCACATGGGTGCCGCCGCACAGTTCGACCGAGAAGCTGCCGGGGCCTTCCAAGGCGTTACCCAAGGCCAGTACGCGCACCTCATCGCCATATTTTTCACCGAACAGCGCGACCGCCCCCTCGGCGATGGCGGCGTCCGGCGTCATCATCTTGGTCGAGGCGATCGCGTTCTGCTGCACCACCGCATTGACCTCGGTCTCGATGCGCGAAATTTCGTCATCGGTCAGCGGCGCACCGTGGCTGAAGTCGAAACGCATCCGGTCGGCGTCCACCAACTGCCCCTTCTGCGCCACATGCGGGCCCAGCACATGTTTGAGCGCGGCGTGTAAGAGGTGCGCCGCCGAATGGTTGGCGCGCGTCGTGGCGCGCTTATGCGCATCGACATGCAGTTCGACCTTATCGCCCAGTTTGAGCGCGCCTTCGGTAATCTCCAGGCGATGCACGATCAGTTCACCGGCCTGACGGTGGGTGTCCAGCACGCGCGCCTTGCCGTGCAGCAGGTCCGCCGTCCCGGTGTCGCCCGCCTGCCCGCCGCCCTCCGGGTAGAAGGGCGTCTTTTCAAAAATGGCCTCGACCACATCGCCGACATGCGCCTCATCGACGCTTTCGCCATCCAGCACCAGAGCCTGTACATGACCCTGCGCATCGAGGTGATCGTAACCGACGAATTCGGACGCGCCGATGGCGTCGCGGATCGCGAACCATTCAGCGGCCACGGCCTTTTCCCCCGAACCAGTCCAGTGTTCGCGCGCGCGGTTGCGCTGCTCTTCCATCGCGCTTTCAAACCCGGCGACATCGACGCTCAACCCCTTGGCGCGCACGGCGTCCTGCGTCAGATCAAGCGGGAAGCCATAGGTGTCGTACAGCTTGAACGCCGTCTCGCCCGCCAGCATATCGCCGCCCTTCAGGTCGCGTGTGGCCTCGTCGAGCAAGGTCATGCCGCGGCCAAGTGTGCGACGGAAGCGTTCCTCCTCCTGACGCAGGGTGTCAGCAATAGTCGCCTCGGCGCGTTTGAGTTCGCCGTAATGATCGCCCATTTCAGCAACAAGCGCCGGGACCAGACGGTGCAACAGCGGCTCCTGCGCGCCCAATAGATAGGCGTGGCGCATCGCGCGACGCATGATGCGGCGCAGCACATAGCCGCGGCCTTCGTTCGACGGCGACACGCCGTCGGCGATCAGAAAGCTGGTCGAACGCAGATGGTCGGCGATGACGCGGTGCGACGGCAGGGCTTCGCCCTCAGCCTTCACGCCGGTCGCTGCTTCCGAAGCGGCGATCAGATGACGGAACAGATCGATGTCATAATTGTTATGTACGCCCTGCAACACCGCCGCCACGCGCTCCAGCCCCATGCCGGTGTCGATGGAGGGGCGCGGCAGGTTCAGACGCGTTCCGTCCTGCTGCTGGTCGTATTGCATGAAGACCAGGTTCCAGATTTCGACGAAGCGGTCGCCGTCTTCTTCCGGCGACCCCGGAGGACCGCCCCAGATGTGTTCGCCGTGATCGAAGAAGATTTCGGTGCAGGGGCCGCACGGGCCGGTGTCGCCCATCGACCAGAAATTATCCGACCCTGCAATGCGGGCGATCTTCGATTCCGGCAGACCGGCAATCTTCTTCCACAGCTCGAAGGCTTCGTCGTCATCGACATAGACGGTCGCCATCAGACGCTTCGGGTCGATGCCGTAGTCCCTGGTGATCAGGTTCCAGGCGAACTCGATCGCCTCGGCCTTGAAGTAATCCCCGAACGAGAAGTTGCCGAGCATCTCGAAGAAGGTATGGTGACGCGCCGTATAGCCGACATTGTCGAGATCGTTGTGCTTGCCGCCCGCGCGCACCACCTTTTGCGACGTCGTGGCGCGTTTATAGGGCCGCGTCTCTGCGCCGGTGAACACGTTTTTGAACTGCACCATGCCCGCATTGGTGAACATCAGAGTCGGATCGTTCTGCGGCACCAGCGCCGAAGATGCGACGACCTCATGTCCCTGCTTCGCGAAGTAGTCGAGGAAGGTCTGACGGATCTGGTTCAGGGAAGGCGTGGACGACATGAGCTAACCGGAAAACCGCTCCAACTGGGCGTTAAGACAAATATCGCCCGTATATAGAGGCGGTTAAAGCTGAGCGCAAAGACCTTTCCGCACATGCGGAAAAGAAAAGACGCTCCGGCGTGCCGAAGCGTCTTTGAGCCATGACGGCGGGCTGGGTTTGGCGATTCGGCGCCGCCGTCGCGGCCCGACCTCAGAGCGACTCGTCGCCTTCATTGGCGTCGTGTTCCGGCGCTCCCAGCATCTCTTCGGAGATCGCGCCCGACTTCTTGCGGATCGCCATCTCGATCTCATTGGCGAGATCCGGGTTGGCCTTGAGGAATTCGCGCGCATTATCGCGGCCCTGACCGATACGCGTCGAATTGTACGAGAACCAGGAACCGGCCTTTTCGACAATGCCGCCCTTGACGCCAAGGTCAATCAGTTCGCCAAGTTTGGAGATGCCCTGACCGAACAGGATGTCGAATTCGACCTCACGGAACGGCGGAGCGATCTTGTTTTTGACCACCTTGACCTTCACGCTGTTGCCGATGTTTTCGTCGCGCACCTTGATTGCGCCCGTGCGGCGGATATCGAGGCGAACGCTGGCGTAGAATTTCAGCGCATTGCCGCCCGTGGTGGTTTCCGGCGAACCGTACATGACGCCGATCTTCATGCGAATCTGGTTGATGAAGATGACGATGCACTTCGACTTCGAGATCGATCCGGTCAGCTTGCGCAGCGCCTGCGACATCAGACGCGCCTGAAGGCCGGGCAGGCTGTCGCCCATATCGCCTTCGATTTCCGCGCGCGGCGTCAGAGCCGCCACCGAATCCACCACCACGATATCGACCGCGCCCGAACGCACCAGCGTATCGGTAATTTCCAGCGCCTGCTCGCCATTGTCGGGCTGCGACACCAGCAGGTCGTCGAGATTGACGCCCAGCTTGTTGGCGTAGGTCGGATCGAGCGCGTGTTCGGCGTCAACAAAGGCCGCCGTGCCGCCCGCCTTTTGAATCTCCGCGACCGTGTGCAGGGCCAGGGTCGTCTTACCCGACGATTCCGGGCCATAGATTTCGATGACGCGACCTTTTGGCAGACCGCCAATACCCAGCGCCATGTCCAGCCCCAATGAGCCGGTCGAGACCGATTCGATCTCCTGCACCTTGCCGTTCGAGCCGAGCTTCATCACCGAGCCCTTGCCGAACGCCCGGTCGATCTGGGCCAGCGCCGCTTCGAGCGCGCGTTGCTTTTCGGATTCGTTCTTACCCACGAGTTTCAATACCGCCTGCGACATAACCAAACCCTCCTATGTCACGATTCCCCCACCCCGGTGTCGGTTTTGGTGGATA
>DATMTF010000146.1:0-8880 GCA_035565015.1 Asticcacaulis sp.
GTTTTTCTTTTTGGGCTTTCCCATGCGCTTGACCCACATCAAGGGCGTATGAAGGACGCGCGATAGGATAGCGCGCCGCGCGGTTTTGCGCCGCCCTTTCCAGGAGACAGCCATGCCCAATTCCATCACCTCAGCTTCAAACGCCAACGTCCCGGTCCTGCGCGGCTGGAATCCGCTGCGCAATCTGCAAAGCGGGGTCAACCGCGTCTTCGACGATTTCTTTGGCGATTTCAACATGCCTGCTCTGTGGGGACGCCCGGATGCATTCAACGTCGCAGAGCCGGCCATCGACATCGTACAGAACGATAAGGCCTATACGATCAACGCCGAAATTCCCGGCCTCAACGCCAAGGACGTCAAGGTGACGGTCGCCGACGGTTATCTGGTGCTCGCTGGCGAAAAAAGCGAGGAGAAAACAACCGAACGCGCCGACTATGTCTGCCAGGAACGCAGCTATGGCAGCTTCCAGCGCGTCGTCGGCCTGCCCGCCGACGCCGATCTCGACAGCGCCAGCGCGCAGATGCGCAACGGCGTTCTCAGCATCAGCGTCAAGCGCCGCGTCGGCGCTGCGGCCAATGAGCGCAGGCTCGACATCCGCGAAGTCGCCTGAACTGCGCCCGCGGCGTCCTTAATGGCCTGCCCCTGGCCGTCCCTGACCGGGGCGGCCTTTTTGCCGCCGGAACAGGCCCTAGGTAAATGTCCCTAGGATAAAACCGGATTCCTGACAGGGTCTGCTTGCGGCATTGGTTAAGACGTCAGGCGAATTCGTCCGGCATCCGATCCCGAAAATATAAAAGCGCCACAAGGCCAGCCACAGCCTTCCGCAAACAGGACGCCACACCTATGCAAGCTTACGAGATCATCTCCGCCCCGTCGCTCTCCCCCTCCGAACGCCCCCCTCTGGCCGCCTGTGACGGCGCGCCGTGCGACAAACCTGATGCCGGCGATCTGCGCCTTGCGCCGCGTCATCTTTCCGACCCGCGCCCGGTCAGCGACTGCGCCAGTGGCAAACTGGATTGGGACGTTTTTTTACGAGAAGACAGAATAGGTCTGATCCGTCTCGATTTTCTGCCGCCGGAGTTCGATCGAGAGCTGTCCCGCCGCTGTCCCGCCGTGCGCGTGTGCATCGCGCCGCAGCATCGCGGCTTCGGTCTCGGCGCCGCCAGCCTCAACCTGTTCATCAGCCTGCTGCAAAGCTACGGCTTTCACCGTCCCTTGCTGGCCGCCTTCCGCGAACACGACGAGGCCGCCGAAACCATGCTGCTGAATGCGGGCTTCATACCGACCGGTTGCCGTTCGCGCGACGCATCCGGCGCCGTCCAGCGTCATATGGTCGCCTTGCCGGCTGACCGGTAGGCGAATTTCATCAATCTTCGCATCATGGCGAAGATTGACAGACTCGACATTTCAATCAATTATGAAATGGGGACTGTTAAGTATGCTGCGTCGAGCCTGACATTTGCGACGACGCCTCCCCCGTATTTGGGAGGGCGTATGACAAACTATCCCACCAACCGTCACGAGGCGCGTCTTGCGCCCGGACTGGACGACTGCCTCTTCGAAATTCTCGACGCCAGCATCGAGATCACTCAGGCGGATTTTGGCAATATCCAGATCGTCAATGCGAGCGGCGATGCGCTGCTTTTAGCTGCGCAGCGCGGCTTCCCCCAGGCGTTCGTTGAGCATTTCGCCGTTGTTCCGTTAGATGACGACACGTCCGTCTGTGGGCGCGCCGCGCAGAACAATCGACGGCTGAAGGTGGCCGACGTCGAAACGGACGAGAGGTTTGCGCCACATCGCAAGATCGCGCGCGACGCCGCCTTTCGCGCTGTTCAATCCACTCCCCTGCTCGACCGGAACGGCCAGTTGCTCGGCATGTTGTCAACGCATTTCCGTCAACCGCGCCTGCCCGATGAAAAGCACCTTCATATTCTCGACCTCTACGCCGCGCAGGCGGCGCATGTGCTTGAGCTGATGCGCGCGCGTAAAGCGGCGCCCGTTTCAGCTTCCGCCGCCGCCTCGCACAGTCCTCTGTCGTCACGCCTGTTAAGGGATCTGCCGTTTTTCGCCGACCTGACGGATGAGGGGCGCGACGAGCTGTCGCGAGTCGCGCAACTGCGCCATTACCGCTCCGGCGACGCCGTCTATCGCGCCGGCGACGTGATGACTCATTATTTCTGGGTGTGCGTCGGGGCGGTGCAGAAGTCGAGACTGACGCCGGAAGGGCGCGAATTCACAGCCGCCATCCGCATCGCCGGCGATATTCTGCTGGAGCATGACGCGTCGCACACGCCCCGCGTCCGCACCCTGAACGCCAGAGCGGTCGGCGCCACGACCCTGCTGGCCGTGCCCGCCGCCTGGATCGAACAGCGCTTCACCCAGTGGGATCATCTGTCGAACAAGGTGCTGGAGCTGCTCACCCGCCGCGTTCAAGACGCCCGCATCGAGGTCGAGCATCAGGCCAGCTTCAACGCCACCCAGATCGCCGCCTGTTTTCTGCAACAGCTCTGCGTCTCGCACCGCCTCGATCCGACGGGATTTTCCCTGCCCTACTCCAAGCATCTGATCGCCTCGCGGCTCGGCATGGAGCAGGAGAGCCTGTCGCGCATTTTCCCGCGTCTGCGCGACCACGGCGTGACGATCGAAGGCCGAAAAACCGTCTTCACCGATCTGGAGGCGGTCCAGGCCTATGCCTGCGACGCCTGCACGGTGTCTGAGGATTGCAAGGTGCGCCGCACGATGCAGCAGCTTGTGGCGCCGCAGGACGTAGCGCGCAAAGCCTGATCCCCTTTTGACGGCAATCAACGCCCGCGCCGCTGACACCCTGCATAATGGCGGCATGTATTTCCATGATCGGCATGATGCGGGCCGGCAGTTGGCCAAGGCCCTGACGCGGTATCGCGACCAGCCCGACGGCCTTGTCCTCGGCTTGCCGCGCGGCGGCGCGCTGGTCGCCTATGAGGTTGCGCGCGCCCTTCGCCTGCCTATGGATCTGATGATCGTGCGCAAGCTGGGCGCGCCGGGCCATGCCGAGCTGGCCATCGGCGCCATTGGCGAAGGCGGACACGCTATTCTCAATCAAGACGTCATCAAAAGCCTTGGCGTGACGGAGGCGGCCATACGCCAGATCGTGGCTGCGGAAACCGCCGAGATTGCGCGGCGCGTTCAGCTTTATCGGCATGGCGCGCCCACGCCGTCCCTGACTGGCAGGACGGTTATCCTGGTCGATGACGGTTGCGCCACCGGCGCTGATATGCGCGCAGCGGTGCTGGCGGCGGCTGCGCACAAACCCAAACGGCTGGTGGTCGCTGTCCCCGTCGTCTCCGGTCCGGCGCACAACCTGCTGGTCCAGTCGGCGCCGTTCACCGCCTATGAGGTGGTCAGCCTCGCCGCTCCGTCCCCCTTTTACAGCGTCGGTCAGTATTACGGCGATTTCCATCAATGCAGCGACCAGGAGGTGCTCGATCTGATGATCGAGGCGCGTAAGGAGCAACATCATGACTGAGACAGCCGAATCCCGCCTGCTGCGTAACCTGCGTCAGGCGATCCAGCCTCTGGATCGGGGCGCCGCCGCGCAGATCGCGCAAAGCATGGCCAAATCCCACATCGTGATGATTGGCGAAGCGACGCATGGCACGGACGAGTTTTATCGCCTGCGCGCCGAGATCACCAAATGTCTGATCCGCGATCATGGCTTCGCCGCCGTCACCGTCGAAGGCGACTGGCCGGACTGCTACCGCGTCAACCGCTATGTCCGGGGCGCCGCCGATATCGGTCAGGCCCTGGGCGCCCTGTCGGACTTCCAGCGTTTTCCCGACTGGATGTGGCGCAATCCGATCATCGCCGACTTCATCGACTGGCTGCGCGCGCATAACGCCGCCATAGCCGCGCCGCAAGACAAGGCCGGCTTTTATGGACTCGATCTTTACAGCCTCTACGCCTCGATTGAGGGCGTCATCGCCTATCTCGACTCCGTCGATCCCGCCAGCGCGGAACGGGCGCGGCGCTACTATGCCTGTTTCGATCACGGTCACAGACTGGCCCAGACGCCGCAGGCCTACGGTCAGCGTGTTCTGTCGGGCGTCAGCCCCGATTGTGAGCGTCAGGCGATCGAGCAGATCTCGGCCCTGAGGCGCAATGCGGCGCTTTATATGCGTCGTGACGGTTTCGCCGCAGGCGAAGCCTATTTCTGCGCCGATCGCAACGCCGAGGTGGTGCTGCGCGCCGAACATTACTACCGCGCCATGTTTCAGGGCCGTGCGATCTCATGGAACCTGCGCGACCGGCACATGGCGGACACCCTGTTCGCGCTCAGCGATTATCTCGGCGGCTGGCGCGGGGAGAAGGCCAAGATCGTCGTCTGGGCGCACAATTCCCACGTTGGCGATGCGCGCGCCACTGAGATGGGCCATCTCGGCGAATGGAGCCTCGGCCAGCTCGTCCGCGAGGCGCGCGGCGACGACGCCTTCCTGCTCGGCCTGTCGACCTATGCCGGCGAGGTCACCGCCGCCTCGGCCTGGGACGGCGAGGCCAAACGCAAGCGCCTGCGTCCGGCCTTGCCCGGCAGCTACGAACATCTGTTTCATCTGCTGGGCCAGCCGGGCTTCTTCCTGTCCTTACGCAGCGACAAACCGCTGCAGCATGCGCTTGGCATTCCGCGCCTGCAACGCGCGGTCGGGGTCGTCTATCTGCCGGAATCTGAACGCACCAGCCATTATTTCCTGTCGCGGTTGCCGCGCCAGTTCGACGCCATCGCGCACATCGATGAAACCAGCGCTCTGGCGCCGCTGGCGCCGCATCGCCGCGTCCCGGTCCATGACCTCATGGACACCTACCCATCCGGGATTTGAGCCATGTCCACCCCGGCGCCGCGCTCAAGCTCCGTCCGACCGGTCATATTCCCGGTGTTTATCCCGGTCGACGGCGTCGAGCTGGAGGGCGATTTTTATCTTCCCGCTCAAGCCAAGGGCGTCGTTATCTTCGCCCATGGCAGCGGGTCGAGTCGTCACAGCCCGCGCAACCGCTTCGTCGCCGACATCCTGCATGAACATGGCGTCGGCACGCTTTTGATTGATCTTCTGACTCTCGCCGAAGAGGCCAGCGACCGCGAAACCGGGCGTTATCGCTTCGATATCCCCCAACTGGCCCGGCGCCTGACCGCGATCGGCGACTGGGTGGCGCGTAGCTACAGCGATCTAAAGCTCGGCTATTTCGGCGCCAGCACCGGCGGAGCAGCGGCTTTGATCGCCGCCGCCGCCCAACCGGACCGCATCGCCGCCGTCGTGTCGCGCGGCGGGCGGCCCGACCTGGCCAGCGCTTTTTTGCCAAGGGTCAAGGCGCCCAGTCTCCTGATCGTCGGGGAAAAGGACACGCTGGTGCTGGCCTGGAACCGTCAGGCGCTGCAACAGCTCAACGCCGCTTCGCAATTGCGCATTGTGCGCGGCGCGACCCACCTGTTCGAAGAGCCGGGAGCGCTGCATCAGGTCGCCATCCTGGCCGCCGACTGGTTCGAGCGACATTTTGCATCGACCGCGCCTTTAGGCGCGACGCGCTGACGCATTCGCCGCGCCGCGCATTCAGCGTTCGCGCCTACACGCCTTCTTGCCCATCAAGGAGCAACTCCGACCGCAAGTCCGCTGACGTCAGGGCTAAGATCGTTGAACGTCTCGCTCCCCCTTCCCGCTCGCGGCCGGCAAACTCACTGAAACGGTATTATCAACCCGGACAGCGTCACGCTTCAGACGGAACTCACCCCGCAAAACGCAAATGTCAGCGTCATGCAATCTATTCGGCTCAGACAGGCCGGGATTGGCAAATCAGACGCCGCACCTTATCACTGGTTTATAAAACCGGGGGAATCATATGGCTTCGACGCATCAGGTTTCATTACCGCGCCTGTTGGCCTTTATCGGTCCTTGCGTGCCGTTTGCCGCGCTGGGGTTGCCGCTGGTGGTCAATCTGCCAGAATATTACGGCACGACGCTGGGTCTCGGCGCTGTTGTCGGCGTGGTCTTTTTCGTGGTGCGGTGCTTCGACATTCTGGTCGATCCGGTTCTCGGTTACTGGATGGACCGCACGCGCAGTCGTCTTGGCCGGTTCAAGCTGTGGATGCTGATATGCCTGCCGATCCTGTTCATAAGCACCGGTTTTATCTTTCTGGCGCATAAGGGCGTGTCGCCTGTCTATCTGGGCGGCTGGCTGTTCGTCCTCTATGTCGGCTTTTCCATCGCCGCGCTCAGTCAGGCCAGTTGGGGCGGCGTCCTGTCCACCGACTATAATGAGCGGTCGCGTATCTTCGCCTGGTGGCAGGTCGGCAATATAGCGGGCATCATCTGCGTCGCCTTGATCCCGGTGATCGTGAACACCCGACTGCATTACAGCTATGCGACGGCGGTTCAGGTCATGGGTCTGTTCATCATGATCATGCTGCCGCTGATGATCGGACTGGCGCTGTGGATCGTGCCGGAGCGCGTCTCGAACGCGGCGACGCACGACATCCGGCTGTCCCACTATTTCGACATGCTGAAGCGCCGCAATGTCCGCTGCATCCTGTGGGCGGACCTGTTCATGGGGCTGGCGCCGGGGGTGATGGCCGCCCTCTTCTTCTACTTCTTTGAAGAAACACGCGGCCTGCATCGCGAACAGAGCAATGTCGCCATGTTCCTCTATTTCGTCGCCGGCATTGTCGGCGCGCCGATCTGGGTCGTGATGGCCAAGCGATTGAACAAGCATGTAACCCTGATTATCTCCAGCCTGATCTTCGCTGTGCTTTACGGCGCTATGGCGTTCGCGCCGCAGCACAATGCACCGGTCGTGATGATCATGACCTTCCTGAACGGCATGCCCTATGCGGCGTCCTTGCTGCTCACCCGCGCCCTGATGGCCGATATCGGCGATGAGGTGCTGCATGAGACCGGCCACGACCATAAGGGCACGCTGATGGCCATTCTGTCGGCGACGACCAAGATCGGTTACGCGATCTCGGTCCTGACCATTTCCGTGCTGGGCTGGCTGGGCTTCAACGTCAAGGCGCCCGCCGATAGCCCGCATGCGGCGCTGGTCTGGGTGCAGGTCTTCTTTATCGCCCTGCCGGTGCTGTTTCTTTTGCTGGGCGCCTATGCGATGAAGGATTACGATCTGAGCCCCGAACGGCACAGGCGGATTCTCGACGATCTGATGCAAAGGGATGTGTTGTGAGCGAGGCGATCGAAGGTCTTTTGGCGGTCATGCGGCGGCTGCGCGACCCGGACGGCGGCTGCCCGTGGGATCGCGAGCAGACCTTTGACACCATCGCGCCCTATACGGTTGAGGAATCCTACGAGGTTGCCGACGCCATCCAGCGTCAGGACATGCGCGATCTGAAGGAGGAGCTGGGCGACCTTCTGTTTCAGGTGGTGTTCCACGCCCGGCTGGCCGAGGAAGTTGGGCTTTTCAATTTCAATGACGTGGCTGCTGGAATTCGCGACAAGCTGATCCGCCGCCATCCGCATGTTTTCGGCGAGGAATCGCACCGCACCTCGGCCGAACAGACCGTGGCATGGGAGGCCGTCAAGGCCGAGGAGCGCAAGGCCAAGCAGAAGCACGGCCTGCTCGACGATGTGCCGGTCGGCCTGCCCGCCCTCACCCGCGCCGCCAAGCTGACCAAGCGCGCGTCGCGCGTCGGCTTCGACTGGCCAAGCCTTAATGAGGTGCTGGACAAGCTCGATGAGGAAACCAATGAACTGAAGGCGGAAATCATAGCTGGCGACCTGAACAAGGCGCGCGCCGAGCTTGGCGACCTCCTGTTCGTGCTGGCCAATCTGGCGCGCAAGCTCGATGTCGAACCCGAAGACGCGCTGCGTCTGACCAACGCCAAGTTCGTGCGCCGTTTTGAGGCCATCGAGGCGGCGCTGGCGGCGCGCGGCAGAACGCCGGAACAATCCGATCTGGCTGAGATGGACGCTCTGTGGAATGACGCCAAGTCCGCCGAACACCGCTAGGCTATTGCGGGTTTCGCGCCCGAAGCGGCTGCGCAACACCCTGGTCAGCGTGCTGATCTGCGCCGGATTGATGGCGGCCTATTATGTCTCGCTCGGTCAGGCGCCGATCCCGCCGGACACGCGTATTATCTATGAAGCGCTGGATTGCGGCGGCCCCTGCCCGGCCTTTCGCCTTGAGATTTCCGCCGATGGCGCAGTCAGCTTGCGCGATGCAAGTCATATCTGGCGCTATCGGATGTCGCAGTTCGCTTTGCGCCGCATCCTGCGCGCTTTCGATCAGACGCAGTTTCTTTCGCGCGATGTGAACGCCGACTTGCCGCGACATCCGCCTGTCTGCGATCTGTCCTTGCGTGAAAATCACCGCTTCCTGGCTCTGCGTCATGGCTGCGGCGCGCAGGCGCCGGAAATGGCCGCCCCTGTGGCGGCGCTCGAACAGGTGACGCAATTCCGAAAAATCCTGGCGGGCGATGCAGGCGTCATGCGCGCTTATCATATCGAAACATCTCAAGCATCATAAAGCTTTCCGCGTATCAGTTTTGATACAAAAGTGATGTATTTGGCATTTGCCAACAACCGTTGCATATCTATCCACTTTCAATCCACAAGTCGTTTTTTATGTCTCTTGCGAATCGCAAGATTAAGACGCAAGGCTTCGGGCGTGTTGGAGTCGCGTCATGAACAAGCCTGCCTCGAAGAAGTCCGGTAAAGCCGTCAAAAAGCCGTCCCTGCCGACTCAGGCGCGGATCAAGGCCGCCAAACCGGCGCCAGACAAGGCGCGCCGCTCATTGTGTCCGATCAACCTGACGCTGGAGCTGATCGGCGATAGCTGGTCGATGCTGATCGTGCGCGACCTGATGCTGCGCGGTCACAACAGCTATCAGGGCTTTTTGCGTTCCGAGGA
>DATMTF010000147.1:0-3888 GCA_035565015.1 Asticcacaulis sp.
TTGGCTTCGCCAATGGTCCCCCTTCCCAGTAAACTGGGGAGGCATGAGAAGACGTGGACCCTCTTTCTCGAAAACAAAGATCTCATATGGCCCGAAAGAAAAAAGGCAATCCGATCCACGGCTGGATCTGTTTTGACAAGCCGCTGGAGATGACCTCGACCTCGGCGGTCGGCAAGATCCGCTGGCTGTTTCAGGCGCAGAAGGCCGGACACGCCGGGACGCTCGATCCGCTGGCGACCGGCATCCTGCCGATTGCGCTCGGCGAGGCGACCAAGACCGTGCCGTACCTGATGGAGGCCGATAAGGTCTATAGTTTCACGATTTTATTCGGGACCACGACCGATTCGTTCGACGCCGAAGGCCGGGTGACGGCGCAGTCCGAGGCGCGCCCGACGGAAGACGCCATCCAAAAAGCCCTGCCCGCCTTTATCGGCGTGGTCGAGCAGGTTCCGCCCGCCTTTTCGGCCATCAAGGTCGATGGCAAGCGCGCCTATGATCTGGCGCGCGAGGGCGTCGAGGTTGAGCTGAAGGCGCGCGAGGTCGAGATTTTCGATCTGGCGCTCGACGCTTTTCATGGCGACAGCGCCGATTTTACCCTGCATTGCGGCAAGGGCACCTATGTGCGCTCGGTGGCGCGCGACCTGTGCGCCGAGCTGGGCGTTTGCGGCCATGTGTCGAAGCTCAGGCGCGAGAGCGTCGGCGCGTTTGAAACAAAAGATTCGATAAGGCTGGAAAAACTCGAAGAATTGGTGCATAGAGGCGCCCATCTTGAGGCTTTGCTCGCCGTCGGGACAGCGCTGGACGACATCCCGGCCCTGCCCGTGACGCCTGACGAGGCCGCAAGATTGAAGCAAGGCCGTGACCTTGTCCTCCTGCCCCGTCAGATAGACCTTATCTTCGAGGCTCTCAAAGCCCGCCGCGAGGCTGGTTTTGCCGAGTTTCCCGATACGGTTCAGGCGGTGTGTGGCGGCCAGGTGATCGCGCTTTGCGAAGCGCGCGGGCGGCATCTGCATCCCGTGCGTATCCTGAACCTTTGATCCTTGTTTTAGAAAAGGAAACACCCGATGTCGATTACAGCCGAACGCAAGTCGGACGTCATCAAGACCCACGCCCGCGCCGCCAACGATACCGGCAGCGCCGAAGTGCAGATCGCGATCCTGTCGGAACGCATCGCCAACCTGACCGAGCACTTCAAGGAACACAAGAAGGACAATCACAGCCGCCGCGGCCTCCTGAAAATGGTGTCGCA
The DNA here is from genome assembly GCA_035565015.1 of Asticcacaulis sp. Taxonomy (GTDB): domain Bacteria; phylum Pseudomonadota; class Alphaproteobacteria; order Caulobacterales; family Caulobacteraceae; genus Asticcacaulis. Next base: position 1,250 of record DATMTF010000147.1, read on the forward strand.
GCGTCGCCGCCTTCTTGACTACCTGAAGAACCGCCATGCGGACCGCTATCAGGCGATTATCGAAACCCTCGGCCTGCGCCGCTAGGTTTTGCACCATCAGGAGGGCCTGAAGGCGACTTCAGGCCCTCTTGCTTAATCTGAAGGTTCGCTTATCCGGCGAACCCGAATATGCGGCCGCCTGCTGTCAAGGTGGCTGATCTTCTATCCGGCGGCGTGATCCGCATGCCGACGGAAATTCAAAGGGTTCAAGGAAACTTAAAATGAACCCTCTCATGACGCCGCTCCGATAGCGGCGGGCCTTGGCGGCATGGGGCCGCTCAAAGGCCAGAACGAAAGACGAAATATGTTCGATATCAAAAGAAAAACAATCGAGTGGGCGGGACGCAAGTTCACGCTGGAAACCGGCCGCGTCGCCCGTCAGGCCGATTCCGCCGTGCTGGCCACCTATGGCGAAACCACCGTGCTGGCCACGGTCGTCTATGCCCGCAAGCCGAAGCCGGGCCAGGACTTTTTCCCGCTGACCGTCAATTATCAGGAAAAGACCTTCGCCGCCGGCAAGATCCCCGGTGGTTATTTCAAGCGCGAAGGCCGTCCTTCGGAAAAGGAAACACTGGTTTCGCGCCTGATCGACCGTCCGATCCGCCCGCTGTTCGTCAAGGGCTTCAAGAACGAAGTGCAGGTTGTCTGCACCGTCCTGTCGCACGACATGGAAAATGACCCCGACATCGTGGCCATGGTCGCGGCCTCGGCGGCCCTGACCTTCTCCGGCGTGCCCTTCATGGGTCCGATCGGCGGCGCGCGCGTCGGCCTGATTAACGAAGAATATGTGCTGAACCCGACCCTGGACCAGATGAAGGAGTCCGACCTCGACCTGGTGGTCGCCGGTACGCAGGACGCCCTGATGATGGTGGAATCCGAAGCGCAGGAGTTGTCGGAAGACAAGATGCTGGGCGCCCTGATGTTCGCGCATCGCGGCATGCAGCCGATGATCGACGCCATTATCGAAATGGCCGAACACGTCGCCAAGGAGCCGTTCGAGTTCGAGCCGGAAGACTTCTCCGGCATCGTCGCCGACATCAAGAAGCTGGTCGGTCAGGACATCCGCGACGCCTACACGATTCAGGAAAAGCACCCGCGCCACGAAGCGGTCGGCGCCGCCAAGTCGAAGGCCGCCGAGGCTCTGGTCGTCTCTGAAGCCAATCCGGACGGCGTCGAGGCGACCAAGTTCGCCGCCGCCTTCAAGGAATGCGAAGCCGAGGTCTTGCGTCGCGACATTATCGAACACGGCAAGCGCGTCGATGGCCGCGCCGTCGATAAGGTCCGCGCGATCGTGTCGGAAGTCGGCATCCTGCCGCGCACCCACGGTTCGGCCCTGTTCACTCGCGGCGAGACGCAGGCCCTTGTGGTCGCCACGCTCGGCACCGGCGAGGACGAGCAGTTCATTGACGCGCTGGAAGGCACGTACAAGGAAAAGTTCCTGCTGCACTATAACTTCCCGCCGTATTCGGTCGGTGAAACGGGCCGCATGGGCTCGCCGGGCCGCCGCGAAATCGGCCACGGCAAGCTGGCCTGGCGCGCCGTGCGTCCGATGCTGCCGGCGACGGAAGACTTCCCCTATACGATCCGTCTGGTCTCGGAAATCACCGAGTCGAACGGTTCGTCCTCCATGGCGACCGTGTGCGGTTCGTCGCTGGCGCTGATGGATGCGGGCGTGCCGCTGAAGTCGCCGGTGTCGGGCATCGCCATGGGCCTGATCCTTGAGCCGTCGGGCGAATACGCCATCCTGTCCGACATTCTGGGCGATGAAGATCACCTGGGCGACATGGACTTCAAGGTGGCGGGTTCGGCCAACGGCATCACCTCGCTGCAAATGGACATCAAGGTGGCCGGCATCACCGAGGAGATCATGACCAAGGCGCTGCGTCAGGCCAATGCCGGGCGCATGCACATCCTGGGCGAGATGAACAAGGCGATTTCAGGCGCTCGTGAGGAACTGGGCGAGTTCGCGCCGAAGATCGAAACGATCAAGATCGCGACCGACAAGATCCGCGAAGTCATCGGTTCGGGCGGCAAGGTCATCCGCGAAATCGTGGAAAAAACCGGCGCCAAGATCGACATTTCCGACGACGGCACGATCAAGATCGCGGCCAATGATCAGGAAAAGATCGACGCGGCGCGCGACTGGATTAAGTCGATCGCCTCGGAGCCGGAAGTCGGCGCCATCTATAAGGGCAAGGTCGTGAAGATCGTCGATTTCGGCGCCTTCGTGAACTTCTTCGGCGCCAAGGACGGTCTGGTTCATATCAGCCAGATCAAGCCGGAAAAGATCGCCAAGGTGTCGGACTTCCTGAACGAAGGCGACGAAGTCAAGGTGAAGTTCCTCGGCTTCGACGATCGCGGCAAGACCAAGCTGTCGATGAAGGTGGTCGATCAGGAAACCGGCGAAGACCTGACGGAAAAGCTGGAAGCGGAACGCGCTGAGCGCGCGGCGGCCCGCGCAGCCGCCGGCGAGGAGCCGGAGCTGGAAACGGCTGACGGTGGCGAGGAGCGCTCCGAGCGTCCGCGCCGCCCGCGCCGTCCGCGTCGCGATTAAGGGGTCGAGGGGTCAGTGACCCCTCGCCTTTGAAACAAAGAAAAAG
>DATMTF010000148.1:0-14779 GCA_035565015.1 Asticcacaulis sp.
ACCGGGTGCGGTTGCAGCCCTTCGGCCCTGGCGGCGCTCTGGAAGGCCGTCTCGAAACGCGAATCGACGAACACCGGGCGACCGTCGCTAAGGGCGTCTGCGGCGGCCTTGGCGTCGTCATTATCCAGTTCGGTATTGGTCCCCATGGCGAAGACGAAGCTCGGTTCGGCGTAACCCAGAACCGCGACCGGACCGGCGACAATGCCGCCGCGCGGATCGAGATGACTGCGCACCAGCGCCTGCTCCATCAGTTTCGACACCCACAGAGGCTGCAATTGGGCGAGCAGGCCGACAAGGGCAAGGTGCGCGATGACGCCGCCCGCCAAAAGCGCGCCAAAGCCAAGCCGGTCGGGCGAGGACGCCCGGCTCAGCAGTCTGACGCCGCCAAAACCCGCCAGACCGATGGCGCTGATGACGGCCACGACGACGCAGATCACGGCCAGAAGACCATGGCCGTACATGACGTAACCAATCACGGCGGCGGCGGCGATCACCAGTCCGCCCATGACGCCCGCCGCAATGTTCAGAATATTCGCCCAGGCCTTGCGCGGCATATCCATGCCGATGGCGCACAGCCAGATCAGCGCGCCGAAGGTCGGCAATGGATAGTGCGGCAACTTGGTCGGCGACAGCTCGAACACGATAAAGGCGGGCAGGAACCAGGCGATGGCGAAGCGCACCGCCGCCTCATGCCGGCGGCTGATCGCGGCCTGTACGGCGCCGCCCAGCAGCCAGGCCGCCGGGAACAGGGTGATCGGCAACAGGCCTAAGTGATAGCCCGGCCACATGAAATGGCCCTCTGAGCCGCCGTTCAGCTTGCTGGCGAGGTCGTGCCCGACCGCGCCGACCCAGAACTGGCCGTCCGATTTCACCGTGATCGCCACGAACCACGGGCCGCACAGCAGCAGAACCAGGATCAGCCCCCAGCCCCAGCCCAGGCTGCGCACCCAGCGAATCTTGCGGTCCCAACCCCAGAGCGTGAAGATCGTCGTCGCCAGAATCAGCGGACCGATCGGCCCTTTGATCATGATCGTTCCGGCCAGGGACAGCCAGAACAGCAGCTTGATCCCCTTCATTGTCGGCTTGGCGTCGTCCGGGCCGAGATCGCGGTTGCGTAAGTAAACCTGCGACAGGCAGACCATCATCAGCGTCGTCAGGCCGCACAGGACGGCGTCGGTCTTGGCGATGAAGGCTTCGGTGGACAGCATGAAGCTGACGGCGAACAAGAGGCCCGCCTTGGCGCCGATGCGCGTGCCGAAGGCGCGCGACGCGCCCCAGGCGCAGGCGAAGGCCGCCAGCGCCGCGCCGAGCATGGACGGCCAGCGATAAGGAAAAATCTGACGCTTTTCGACCTTGGAGGTCAACTTGACCGCCAGGGCCTGCAGCCAGTGGATGCCGACGGGCTTCTTGTAGCGTGGGACGTCCTGCACATTGATGTCGATATAGTCGTGCGTCTCCAGCATCTGCGACGTCGCCTGCACGAAACGCGACTCGTCGCGATCGAGCGGCGGCATGATCAGCGCGCAGGGCAGGGCGACGGCGATCGCCAGCAGGGCGGCGATCAGCGGCCCGCGTCGGCCCTTGGCGACCAGTTGCGGCAGGGCGGCCTGAAACCGTTGCAAAAGATCGCTTGCGGCCATGGGGCTCAGTCCTCTGGTCTGGTTGTTTGGACGATGGCTGTTTACGCTGACCGGCAAGTCAGGTAAGAGGCGGAAATTCAATACGGGCAAGACCTTAATGTTCAAGGCCCTAAATGGACATAATTGTCGTTTTTCGCGCGAGTTCCTGAATGGCCCTGATCGTCTCCGCCGTGGCGCCCGTCTATAACGAAGAAGGCGCCTGCGTACAAGTCGCGCAGGAGATCGCGCAGGCCTTCAGCGAGGCTTTCGGCGCCGATGGATTCGAGATCGTCATGGTCGATGACTGCAGCGCCGACGCCACCCTGGCGCGGTTGCAGGCGGCAAAATCCGGCATACCGCAACTGCGCGTCCTGCATCATGCGCAGAACGCGGGCAAGAGCCGCGCTCTGCGCACCGGCGTTCTGGCGGCGCGCGCCGATATTATCGTCACCCTGGACGGCGATGGTCAGAACCCGGCCGCCGACGCCGCGCGTCTCGCGCGAAAGCTGTCCGAGGCCTTGCCGGAGGTCGGCATGGTGGCCGGACAACGTCGCAACCGTCAGGATACGGCGTCGAAGAAGTGGGCTTCGCGCACCGCCAATGCAATCCGTAAATCCCTGCTGAAGGACGGCTCCGACGATACGGGTTGCGGCCTGAAAGCCTTGCGTCGCCAGGTGTTTCTGCGCCTGCCCTATTTCGATCAGATGCACCGCTACCTGCCCACCCTGGTGGCGCATCAGGGCTTTTCGACCCTGTTTGAGCCGGTCGACGATCGCCCGCGCGCCACAGGTCAGTCGAAATATACCAACCTCGGACGTTTAGCCGTAGCCTTGACCGACCTGCCCGGTGTACTATGGTTAAACAGCCGTCAGCGCAGTTGCGGCCCGGTCAGCGAAATCTGATCGACCGCCCGACGCGCGTCGCGCTGCCACGCGAGGATGAGGTTATGGCCGTTGACCGTGAGCTGATTGCCAAGGAAGCTGCAATCGGCATGTATGACGAGCCGCCGCATCGTGACGAGAAGAGGGGGTCCGCCTTGCTGGTTGCGTTTCCTTTGCTGCTGATTCCGGTAGCCATCTACAATCTTCTGGCCATCATCGCCATGCTGGGCGGCACGGACGGCGGCTCCGCCTACGGCGTGACCACCCAGGTGCTGTTCAACCTGCCCATGCCGTCGGCGGGCACGCACTGGGCGGTCAGCATCGGCGACATCATCCTGTTCGGCGCCTTGATCTGCCTGTTTTTCGAGTTGCTGAAATCAACCAAGTCCGACCGTGTGGCGATCGTCAACCATTCCCTGTCGATGATCCTGTTCATCGTCTGTCTGGTCGAATTTCTGCTGCTGCGTCCGTTCGCGACCTCGACCTTCTTTCTGGTCACGTCAATGACGTTGATGGACGTGCTGGCCGGGTTCATCGTCACCGCGATTTCGGCGCGCAAGGATATCGACTTCGGCCATTGAGGCGCGTCGGATCGCGTCTATCCGAACACCGTGAAAATCAGCGCCACCACAAAGGTGTCGAAAGCCAGGGTCATGAAGCGCATCTGGCGTGAGCGTGATTTGGCGAGGGCAGAGAGCATCGGCGCGGCGTTCCTTGCAAAGACGTTTTAAAACGCTGCAAGGATTGTGCCGACCGGAAACCTCAGATTTCCGTGCGCGTGACGCGGCCCGGACGCGGGCGTCGGTCGTTCTGGCCGGAATATTCCGACTGCAGGTAGGAGGCTTTTGCCCGCTCCAGCATGTCGGGTCCACCCTTGAGGCCGCGCTTTTCGCCGCCGCTCAGCAATTGCGCCGCATAGGGGCCTTCCGCCGCCTGACCGCGTCCGCGACCGGCGCGAACGCGCGGCGCGTCGTGATCCATTCTGGGACCGGCGGGAACGGGCAATTGCGAAGACTCATGGCTCATAAGCGTCATTGTCTCCGCAATTGGTGAAGAGTCAATTGCCTTAACCCTTCGTTAACCACCTTTATCGGGGAGAAGCGCTTAGCCCTTCTGCGCCAGCTTGTCGATCTGCGCCTTCATGGCGGCCATCTGCTCGCGCAGGTCGCGCACCTCATCGCTGTCGCGCGCGGCGTCGGGTTCCGGCGCGGCGGCGCTTGGCGCGGCGCCCATATTGGCGCCGTTATTGGCGAACGAGAACGGCGAGAACATGCGCATGGCGCGGTCGAACATGGCCAGATTCTGCGCCACCTGCTCGTCGAAGAAGCCGAGACCCGGCGTCCCGCCGAAGGCCTGCTGGAACTGCGAGCGGAAACGCTCCTGCTGCTTGGCGAAACCGTCCAGCGACATTTCCAGATAAGTCGGCAGCAGGTTCTGCATGGAATCGCCGTAGAAGCTGATCAACTGGCGCAGGAACTGGATCGGCAGCAGGTTCTGGCCGCGGCTCTCTTCCTCGAAGATGATTTGGGCCAGCACGGAGCGGGTGATGTCGTCGCCGCTCTTGGCGTCGAACACCACGAAATCCACGCCTTCGCGCACCATGTCGGACAGGTTGTCCAGCGTCACATACGAGCTGGTGGCGGTGTTATACAGTCGGCGGTTGGCGTACTTCTTGATGATGACGCGCTCGCCGTCGCCCCTCTTGGCCCTGGTCTTGGTTTCGCTCATGTCCTGCTGTTCCCAGATCTTGAAAGTCCAGATTATTCAGGTTTGCAACTGCGATGTCGCGCTGCAACCTGACACCAGACTAACCCCTTTTTCGCCCTTGCGTAAAGAGGGGGCGTGATTGGGTGAAATAGAGCGATAAATCAATTGATTGCTTTAATTCGCGCCTGCGATCACGACAAAAGTGATATTGCGCGGCGCCGCCTGCACAAAAACGCAAGCGCAAACCCTGTGCGCGTTTCGATGTGCGCCCTGCGCTGCGCAAAAAAACATCGCCCATCGATCCGGCCTATCAAGGTTATGTCATCGCCTTGATTTACAGCGTCAGGCGCCGTACCCCAATCGGCGTCTATTCGGGATTAGCCAGAGGAAGCTGCGCCCATGTCCAATGAAGTCGTCATCGTCTCCGCCGCCCGCACCCCGGTCGGTTCGTTTCTCGGTTCGCTGGCCGCCCTGCCGGGCCATGAGCTTGGCGCGCACGCCATCAAGGCGGCGGTCGAACGCGCGGGCCTTGCGCCCGCCGACGTGAACGAAGTCATCCTCGGTCAGGTCTTGCAGGCGGCGCAGGGTCAGGGACCGGCGCGTCAGGCCTCGGTCAAGGCGGGCGTGCCTTATGACAGTCCGGCCTGGTCGATCAATCAGATCTGCGGCTCCGGCCTGCGCGCGGTCGCCCTGGGCGCCCAGCAGGTCGCGCTCGGCGAAAGCGCCATCGTCGTGGCGGGCGGTCAGGAGAGCATGTCTCTGGCGGTTCACGCCGCCTATATCCGTTCGGGGCAGAAGATGGGCGACCTCAGCATGGTGGACACCATGATCAGGGACGGCCTGTGGGACGCCTTCAACAACTATCACATGGGCCAGACCGCCGAGAACATCGCCGCCAAGTGGGGCATTTCGCGTCAGGAGCAGGACGAGTTCGCCGCCGCGTCGCAGAACAAGGCCGAGGCCGCGCAGAAGGCTGGCAAGTTCGATGAGGAGATCGCACCCGTCACCATTAAGGGCCGCAAAGGCGATGTGGTGGTCGATAAGGACGAATTCATCCGTCACGGCGTCACGGCGGAAAGCCTGTCGGGTCTGCGCCCGGCTTTCTCCAAGGACGGAACGGTCACGGCGGGCAATGCGTCGGGCCTCAATGACGGCGCGGCAGCGGTGGTGCTGATGTCGAAGCTTGAGGCCGACAAGCGCGGCCTGAAGCCGCTGGCGCGCATCGTTTCGGCGGGCATTTCCGGCGTCGATCCGGCGATCATGGGCACAGGTCCGATTCAGGCGGTGCAAAAGGCGTTGAAAAAAGCCGGTTGGGGCGTCGGCGATCTCGACCTGATCGAGGCCAACGAAGCCTTCGCCGCGCAGGCGATCAGCGTCAACCGCGAATTGGGCTGGGATCTGGCTAAGGTCAATGTCAATGGCGGCGCCATCGCCATCGGCCACCCGATCGGCGCGTCGGGCGCGCGCATCCTGACCACGCTTCTGTTCGAGCTGAAGCGTCGCGGCGGCGGCAAGGGCATGGCGACCCTGTGCATCGGCGGCGGCATGGGCGTCGCTCTGGCTGTTGAAGCTTAAACGACTTATTTAGGAGAGACTGGGAATGGGTAGAGTAGCACTGGTTACGGGCGGCACGCGCGGCATCGGCAAGGCCATCGTCAAGCGTTTGAAGGATGCGGGCCTGACGGTCGCCGCCGGTTATTCCGGCAATGAGGAGGCGGCGAAAAAATGCGCCGATGAGCTTGGCGTCATGGTCGTCAAGGGCAGCGTCGATAACTTCTACGACTGCAAGCGCTGCGCGCATGAGGTCGAGGCGGCGCTCGGCCCGATCGACGTGCTGGTCAACAATGCCGGCATCACGCGCGACGGCTTCTTCCACAAGATGACGCTGGAACAGTGGCAGGACGTGATCCACACCAATATGGACAGCGTTTTCAACATGACCCGTCAGGTGATCGAAGGCATGCGCGAGCGCGGCTATGGCCGCATCATCAACATCTCGTCGATCAACGGTCAGAAGGGACAGGCGGGCCAGACCAACTATTCCGCCGCCAAGGCGGGCATGATCGGCTTTACCAAGGCGCTGGCCATGGAGTCGGCGGCTAAGGGCATCACGGTCAACTGCGTGGCGCCCGGCTACACCTCGACGGAAATGGTGTCGGCCATTGCGCCCGCCGTGCTGGAAAAGATCGTCGCGGGCATTCCCGTCGGACGTCTTGGCACGCCGGAAGAGGTCGCCGAAATCTGCGCCTTCCTGGCCTCGGACATGGCCTCGTTCATCACGGGCGCGACCATCGCGGTCAATGGCGGTCAGCATATGCTCTGAGGGTTTCGGCCCACGCGACGTGCCCGCACGATGTATATGTATCAAGGCGCGGAAGCTACGGTTTCCGCGCCTTTTTTTGTGGCGGGCGGATGGTGTCATGGCGCCTGTTCCGCCGCAAAGAATCTCCATATCGGTCTTAAATCCGCCCAAGTCGGAACCTAGCTGTTAAGACAAATGAACAAGATGGCGGCACATCATCTGGCAAGGCTTTGCGGCGTCGTTTTGCTGCTGGGCGCTATGCTCGGCGCAGGCGCGGCGCAGGCGCAATTGTCGCATTCCCTGCGCGAAGCCATGTTCGGCAAGAAGGCGCAGGACGCGCACGCCGACGCCCTGCCTGCGGTCGGCCATTTCGTGTCCGAAGACGGCGACGGCTTCGTCTTCGACCAGACCCATTCCAGCGCCCTGATCCGTTTCGACGGCGATGACGAAACCTGGGTTCTGACCCCGACCCCCGGCCCCAAGGGCGACGTCATCTACAAGAACGATGTCGGCGAGCCGGTGCTGAAGGCGTCGCGCTGGGGCGGCCTGACCCTGTTCACCGACGACCGCCCTATGGGCGATCCGGCCTCGGTCAATGGCAAGGCGGACGCCTTTATCCCCGGCCATATGTCGCCCGCCGCCCTGTTTCAGTCCCTGGTGCGCGCCAGTCGCCGCGTCAGTCTCGCTGTCGGGCGCAATTTCGGTTTCGATGCGCCGGACGTGACGCCGGGCGCCGACTATATCTACGCCGACGCCGCCCAGGTGACCGCCGACGCCCTGAGCCATATCGCCAACCAGCCGCGCGGTCGCAAGGCGCTCGATCCGGTGCGCGGCGTGCAGTTCATCGAAGGCCGTCCGCCCAGCGCCACGCTCGATAACGGCGTGCTGGTGCTCAAACTCGATGTCGAACGCGGCCTGTGGGGCGGCCACGTCTCGTCCAAGCGCATCGCCAATGTGGTGATGGCCTCGTATGGCGTCACGGACGCGGGACGCTAGAACCGGTCCTTGGCTGCGCGCAATTCGCCGAATTTCGCCGCCTGCGCCGCTTCCCCGTTTTCTTTCAGAGGCCAGACCAGAAACGGGTTGGTCGCCAGTTCCTCCGCCACCGTCGCCGGAACCGTCGGCAGAGTCTCGTCGCGTAAATGGCGCGCCCGTTCGCCGCGCGCCTTGAGCGCAGCGTCCACCCCAAGGCTTTCGGCGAATTTCAGACTGGCCAGCGTATATTCGTGCGCGCTGTACAGCACCGCATCGCCGGGCAGGGCTATGATGCGCGTCAGGCTGGCCCACATCTGCTCCGCCGTCCCCTCAAACAGCCGTCCGCAGCCCAGCGGAAACAGCGTATCGCCGACAAAGGCGACGCTATCGGATGCGCTGTAATAACCGATATGACCGAGCGTATGACCGCCGAGATCGAGAACCTGCAACTCCGTTTCGCCCAGCCGGAAGACCTGGCCGGGCTTCAATTCGTGATCGAGCGGCGCGATCCGTCTGACTTCGCCGGGACCGTAAATGGCGCAGCCGGTGCGCGCCTTGATCAGCGCATTGCCGCCGGCATGGTCGGGATGCCAGTGCGTATTGAGGATAAAATCCAGCCTGCGTCCGTCCAGAACCCGCAGCATGGCCGCAGGCTCCGGCGCGTCGATCATGGCGGTCTGTCCGCTGGCCTCATCGGTGATCAGGAAACCGTAATTGTCCTGCAAGGCGGCGAACATCTCGATTTTTAGCGTCATGTTCACATTCTCTCCTGCCAAATCCGCGCCCTCTGCTTATATAGAGACCTCAAACGCCACCGCAAAGGACGCGCCTTGCGCCGCACCGTCGAAGATCTCAACCGCTTCTATGCTTCGCCCGAAGGCGCAATGGTGCGTCGCCTGATCGGCAATAAGCTGGCCGAGGCCTGGCCGGACATGCGCGGGCTGGACGTGCTGGGGGTCGGCTACTGCACGCCCTATCTCGATCAATGCGTCGAGCCGCGCCGCGTCCTGTCGGCCATGCCGGGCGGTCAGGGGGCAGAGATCTGGCCTGCTGACGCCAGGGTGCGCTCGGTGCTGGTTGAGGAGGAGGCGCTGCCGTTTCCATCTGCGCTGTTCGATCGCATCCTGCTGATGCACGCGCTTGAGGAATCGCCGTCGCCGCAAGGTCTGCTCGCTGAGGCCGCGCGCCTTCTGTCGGCCAATGGGCGGCTGATCATCGGCGTGGCGGCGCGCGGCGGCTTCTGGGCGCACGCCGAGCGCACGCCGTTCGGCTATGGCCAGCCTTACAGCCGCATGCAGCTTGAGGCCGCCTTGCGCGACGCCGAACTGGAGCCGCTGGCCTGGTCCTATGCGCTGTACGCGCCGCCTTGGAGCGCGGTGCGGCGCTGGGCCGCGCCGCTGGAGCGCGTCCTGCCCGCCCTGTGGCCGGTCAGTGGCGGCCTCATCCTGATGGAGGCGGCGCGGCGACCATTCGTGGCGCGGGCGCGCACGGCGCAGAAATCGCTGCTGAAAGACATTCAGGGCGCTCTGGCCCCGGTTCCGGCGCCGGGCGCCCTGCCGACTCCGACCTCGCGCGCGCCGGAACAGGCGTAAGCCCGATTGCTCCCAGGCCGATTCTGCGCCATAGGAGGGGCATGAAACAGCTTGTCATCATGCGTCACGCCAAGGCGGAAAAGGCCCCTGCCGGGGGCGAGGATTTCGACCGTCCGCTGGCCGAACGCGGGCGCGAGGAGGCGGCTTCGGTCGCGCGCGCGCTTCTGGCCTATGGCGTCAAGCCCGACTTCGCTTTAGTGTCGTCGGCCAAACGCACCCTGGAGACCTTCCGGCAGGTTGAAAGCGTTATGGGCGAAATTCCGGCCTTGATCGGCAAGGATCTCTACAATGCGGGCGCCGACGCCCTGCGCCGCGCCATCGAGGCGCATGAGGACGACGGTCAGTGCGTGCTGGTCGTCGCGCATAATCCGGGCGTGCAATATCTGGTCGCCGACTATCTGTTCGAGGGCGCCGCCTCGCCGGATATTGTGGGCAAGGTGCAGAACGGCTACCCGACCGCCGCCGCGACCGTGTTCGAGGTCGATGTCGCGGGCCGCCCTGTCTATGACGGCATCTATCTGGCGAAAAATCATGTATAAGATCGCCACGCGCGCGCTGCATGTCTTTCAGCCTGAGGATGCGCACACCCTGACGATTTTGCTGCTCAAGGCCGGCCTGGGGCCGGCGTCGTCGCTGTCCACGCCCGAACTGGCGGTCGATCTGGCCTATGACGGCGGCGTGCTGCATTTTCCCAACTGCGTAGGGCTGGCGGCGGGTTTCGACAAGAACGCCGACGCGCCCCTGGCCATGATCCGCGCCGGTTTCGGCTTCGCCGAGTGCGGCACGGTCACGCCGCTGCCGCAGGCGGGCAATCCGAAACCGCGCCTGTTTCGCCTGACGGAAGATCGCGCGGTCATCAACCGCATGGGCTTCAATAATAAGGGGCTTGAGGTTTTCGAGCGGCATCTGGCCCATATCGAGCCACGCAAAAAAGACGCGGTGATCGGGCTTAATATCGGCGCCAACAAGGACGCCGCCGACCGCATGGCCGACTATGTCACTGGTCTGAAGCGGTTGTGGGGCATGGGGTCGTACTTCACTATCAACATCTCCTCGCCCAACACGCCGGGCCTGCGCGCCTTGCAGGGCAAGTCGCATCTCGATGAGCTGCTGGATCAGATCGCGGAGACGCGCGCGGCGCTGTTGAAGGTGACCGGCAAAAACTACCCGATCTTCCTGAAGATCGCGCCCGACCTGAGCGAGGGCGAGATCAATGACAGCGTGGCCTCGACCATGGCGCACGGGCTGGACGGCATGATCGTCTCCAACACCACCCTGTCGCGCGATGGCCTGCGCTCGCCTTTGCAGGCCGAGAGCGGCGGCATGTCGGGCGCGCCGCTGTTCGCGCTAGCGACGCAGGCGTTGCGGATCGCGCGGGCGGCGTCGGAAGGGAAGTTGACGCTGATCGGCGCGGGCGGGATCGCCTCCGGCGCCGACGCCTATGCGAAGATTCGCGCCGGCGCGTCGCTGGTGCAGCTCTATTCCATGATGGTTTATGAAGGCCCGGAAATCGCCGACATCATCCGCCGCGATCTCGTCTCCCGCTTGCGCGCAGACGGGTTCCGTTCCGTCGGCGAGGCGGTGGGGACGGCGGCCTAATCCTCCACCTCATTGGCGGTCAGACGCGCCAGGGCGCAGACGAACAGGGCCCAGATCAGCGAATTCTGCGACAGGATGAAGCTTTCCGACATGATCAGGAAGGTGAACAGAAGCAGGATCAGCACCGAAAAGAAGCCGTCCTTGACGCGCGCAAAACGGAAAAGGGCGCAGAAATAGGCGACCGCCAAAGTGGCACCGAACAGGATCACGCCCAGCCAACCGATCTGGATCAGCAGGTCCAGCCAGCCATTGTGCGCCGACGGCACGCCCCAGCCGGTCTCCTTGCGCACCACGGCGGCGGGGATCGAGGTCGGCGTCCAGAACGCCTTGTAGCCATAGCCGAGCCACGGATGCTTATCGGAAAGCCGCATCAGCGACGCCCAGATTTCGGTGCGGCCGGTGAGGGTCGGATCCTTGCCCAAAGCCTTGAAGATCAGGTCCGGCGCGGCGTAGAACAGCGTTCCGCCGATCAGGGCGCCGGTCGCCGCCAGCCAGACGAAGACGATGGACAATACGCCGCCGCGCTGCAGGGCCAGCAGCACCGGATAGGCGCCCGCCGCCAGCAGGCAGCACAAAAGCGAGGTCTTGGACTTCGACATCACCACCAGCCCGAAAATGGCGACAGCCAGCCCGATCCAGTATTTGCGCCGTTCCGGGGCGATATAGGCCGAGGCGCAGGCGGCGATGAAGCCCAGCGCCATTATGGCGGCCATCTGGTTCTTTTCGTACCAAAGGCCCTTCCAGTCTCCGGCGTTGATGTCGTTATGCACGCCGAGTGACGGCACGCAGATGCAGACAAAATAGGAGCCTAAGGTCAGCAGGGCGAAGGCGAGGGCGATGATCTGCACCAGATCGCGCCCTTTCCAGCGCGCGCCGAGATACAGGCCGAAAAGCGTGGTCATGGCGACGGCGATGGTGCGGCGGATCGTAGTCGCGGAATCAATCGACCAGAAATGCGACGCGAAGCACAGGCCGACCAGCAGACCCGTCATGAACAGGGCGGGCAGGACGCGCAGGAAATGGGTGACTCGAAACCCGGCCAGCAGCAGGGTCATGGCGTAGACCGGCGGCCAGACGAGGCGCAGTATGGCTGAGTTCTCCTCCGCCGAAGCCAGATCGGCGGTCTGCGGCGCGAACAGGGGGCCGATCAGCGCGTTGGAGAACAACAGGATGCACGCCAGGGTCAGCCCGACCTCGGCGCGAAAAATCCACGCGGCCAGTCTTGCTGGCGTCGCGGGCGGGCTGGAGGCGATAGCGGGCATGGGCGGCGAAGGCGGCGCCCGGTGCGGGCTGGGATGATCCCCATCTTACGCGGGAAATCTCAAAATATGGTCAAGAGGCGCGCTGGCCGTCGGCGTCGATCATCAGACTGCCGTCCTCCTTGAAGAACGGCCCCTGCGGCCATGTGTCGAGCAGGTCGAGAACGACCTCGCTGGGGCGGCACAGCTTGACGCCCTTATCGGCGACCACGAAGGGGCGGTTGACCAGAACCGGCGTCGTCAGCATGGCGGCGAAGATGGCTTCGTCGCTGACGCCCTCATTCAGCAGACCCATCTCCTTGGCGGGCGATTTGTTTTCCCGCAGCGCCTGGCGCGGCGTCAGCCCGGCGGCGTCGAGCAGGTTCTGCAAGACGTCGCGCGTCCAGCCGGTCTTCAGATATTCGACGATCTGCGGCCTGTAGCCCGCCGCCTCGATGACGGCGAGGACGTTGCGCGACGTGCCGCAGTCGGGATTGTGATAGATGATGAGGGTCATGTGACAATCTCTTGGGGTTTGAGCAGCCATTCGCAGAAGACGAGCGCCAGCAAGGCCCCGACGATCTGGGCGGCGATAAAGGCGGGCGCGTCGGTGGGACGGATGCCGGAAAAAGTGTCGCTCAGGCTGCGCGCCAGGGTGACGGCGGGATTGGCGAACGAGGTCGAGGCCGTAAACCAGTAGGCGGCGACGATATAGAGGCCGACCGCCACCGGAACGAAGTCGCGCCGCGCCTGATGGGTGGCGAAGATCGTCAGGATCAGGCCAAAGGTGGCGACGCCTTCCGAGAGAGCCTGCGCCGGACCGGCGCGCAGTTTGTGAGAGACCTGAAGAATCGCCTCGCCGAACATGGCGTGAGCCATCCATACGCCTGCGACAGCGCCGATCACCTGAGCCCCGACATAGGCGAGCCCCTCCACAGGCGATAATTGCCGTTTGATTACGAACAAAAAGCTGACCGCCGGGTTGAAATGCGCGCCTGACAGCGGCGCCAGCATGGTGATCAGCACGACCAGCATGGCCCCGGTCGCCAGCGTATTGCCGAGCAGGGCGATGGCGACATTACCGCCCGCCAGCCGTTCCGCCATAATGCCGGAGCCGACCACTGCGGCCAGCAGCAACAGGGTTCCGACCGCTTCCGCCGCAAGGCGCCGGATCAGCACGCGCATGATAGCTGCTCGAATACCGGTTGGCACAGATCCGTGCGTCCGCCGCAGCAGTCCTGCATCAGATACAGCACCAGCGCCTGGATCGCGCTGTAGTCGGCGGCATAGCGGATGACGCGCCCGTCGCGCTGACCTTCGATCAGTCCGGCCTGGGTCAGCGCCTTGAGATGGACCGACATGGTGTTCTGACGCACATCGAGCCGGTCGCCGATCTCACCGGCGGGCAGGCCGTCCGCGCCCGCCTGCACCAGCAGACGCAGAGCGTCGAGCCGGGTGGACTGGCTCAGGGCGTCAAAGGCGATCAGGGCGTGTTCTTTATCCATATATCGTGATGTATTGATATTATGAAGGCGAGTCAAGCCGGATGCGCGCGGTCCGGCCTTCCCCTCAGAACGGCGAGAACTTCTCCATCAGCGCCTGCGAGGCGGGCGGCTTTTGCATATTGGTCACATCGCCGCGACCGCCATAGGAGATGCGCGCCTCGGCCAGTTGCGAGGAGTTGATGGTGTTGGTGGCGGTGATGTCTTCGGGGCGGGCGATGCCGGAAACGGTCAGGACGCGCACTTCGCGGTCGGTGCGCACCTCCTGCGTGCCCTGCACGATCAGATTGCCGTTGGGCAGCACGCCCTGCACGACGGCGGCCATGGTGATCGAGATTTTTTCCGAACGCTTGATGGCGCCGGCGCCGGAATCTGTAGCCGATGAGGTATTGCCCAGAGCCTTGCTTGGGTCGTAGCCGCTGGGCAGGATTTTCCCAAGGCTCGATTCCAACCCGAAGAAGGTCGGGGTGGCGGCGCTATAGCTGTTGCTGCGCGAACGGTCGGTGGTGTTGCTGGTCTGGGCGCTGTCGTCGATAGTGACCTGGACGGTCAGAATGTCGCCCACCGTGCGGGCGCGCTGGTCATTGAAGAAGGCGCGGGCGCCGACGCGCCACAGCGAGTTTGGCGAGGCGGGGGTTGGCGTGGGCGTCGGGTTCAGAATCGCCTGCTGCTGCGGCACCAACGCCGCCGGATAGCCCATGGGCGACATTTCCGGGCCGTTAATGGCTTCGTGGACCGAGGCGCACCCGCCCAAAGCGGCGCAGGCGGCGGTCAGGATCAGGGCGGGCAAGATACGGGACATGCGGAAGCTTTCTCTTTAACGCGAGGACAGCAGCATTTGCGAGCGGTAACGGTCGGCGGCGGGACCGGCAACGGCTGTGCCGGGACCGGTGATGATGGCGGCGATCATCTGTTTGGAGGACGGGTTCATGATCTCGATCTGCTCGCCGACGGCGGCGTCCTTCTGCGCTTCGCCGTTGAGAGTCAGGCTGAGGCCGCCGGACCGCCAGGTGACGGCGACCATGTCGTCGCGCTTGACCACGACCGGGCCTGAGGCGCTGGCGGCGGCGTAGGCGGGCCATCCGTTGGATGTCGGCGCGCTGGCGATATTGGCGCTTTGCGGCGAGGCGCCGTCGCCGTCCGGCCCCTGCGTGACGATGATGCGGCGCAGGCCGCGCGGATTATCCCAGTACAGTCCGGCGCGCGCCGCCAGCGACTGCACAATGGCGGCGTCCAGCACGGCGGACGGGCCGGAGCGTGTGCCGACCTGTACATTGGCGGCGGCGCCGGCGTTGACGAACAGGTCGCCCAGCGTGATGCGCCCGTCGGCGTCGGTGGTGACGGCGCGCAAGGCGGCGACGCCT
>DATMTF010000149.1:0-12463 GCA_035565015.1 Asticcacaulis sp.
ACAAGACCGCGACGCACAAGACATCAACCGCTTCTAAATCCACCAAATCCAAGCCCGACGCCAAGGTGGTCAAGACTTCGGCGCATACGCATAAGTCCAGCGCAAAAAAGACCTCCGTCGCGACAAAGCACGGCAAGTCGGACGAGGCGGCGCTGAAAACCGCGCTCAAGGCCGAGGGCAAAAAGAGCGTCAAGCCGGTCAAGGCCTCAGCGCAGGTGTCCGGCAAGAAACTGCTCGCCACCGATTCGTTCGCCGCTGACGGCATGGACGCCCTGACGCACGCGCTGGAAGCCGTGCCGAAGACCTTCTTCCCGGATAAAACCGCCGCCCTCTCCGGCGACAAGCCGACCGAAACGCCGGTCGTCATGAACGCCGCGCCCGTCCCCTACCGCCTGATCGCCACCTCGGCGCCGGTCAGCGCCAAGCCCTATGTCGCCCCGTTGTCCAACCAGGACGCCAGCCTCTATCAGGCCGCCTTCGCGCTGATCGACCAGGGCAGGTATGACGACGCCGAGGCGCAACTGGCGCAGGTCGGCGACAAGAGCCTGATGGGCTATGCCGAGTACCATAAGCTGTTCAGCCGTGGATACGCCTCGACCTATGACGAACTGATCGCATGGCTGAACACCTATGGCGACCAGCCGATGGCGATGAATGTCTGGAACCTGGCCAAGCGCAAGAAGCCCGACGGCGCGCCCGATCCGTCCTTTCCGTCGCTGAAGGGCGCGCCGCCTGCTGCGCAAGGCGTCGACTCCGCCGCCGTCGCCCTGTCGGCCAAGGTCTCGCTCACGGATACGTCGCCGCATATCGGCGCGCCGGACGGCGACGACGCAGCCCCGGAACTGGACTCGCCGCTGACGCCGAAATCGGCGCGCTCGGCCTATAATAATGGCGATCTCGAAGGCGCCGTGAAGCTGGGTCGTCAGATCGGCGATCACTGGGTGGCCGGTCTGGCCCTGTGGCGGCTCAAGCGCTTCGATCAGGCCCTGACCGAGTTCAAATTCGTCGCCACCGACCCCAGCCGCAATTCATGGAGCCAGTCCAGCGGCGCCTATTGGGCAGGCCGCTGCGCCTTGCAGCTCAAGGATCAGGACGACGCGCAGTCGTGGTTCAAGATCGCGGCCAGCTTCCCCTTCACCTTCTACGGTCTGGTCGCCGAGGCGCGTCTGGGTGTGACGCCCGCCGTCGAACTGGCGAAAAAGGGCCTGCCGCCCAGCTTCAATGTCGATTCCCGCGATGCGCTCAAGGCCAGCCTGAGCGGCGATTTCGCCTGGGCCCTGTCCGATCCGCGCGCGCGTCGTCTCGACGCTCTGGTGCAGATCGGCCGCACCGACGACGCGCAGGACGAATTGCAGTCAGCGATCCAGCACGCTGGCGGCGCGACCGATCGCGACAACTGGCTGGCCCTGGCCGCCAAGACCCATGTGCCGTTCAACCAGTTGACCACCTCCGACTGGCTGTTCGACGCTTCCAGCTATCCGATGCCCGATTATGGCCCCAGCAGCGGCCTCAAGGTCGATAAGGCGCTTCTGTTCGCCTTCGCGCGCAAGGAAAGCAAGTTCAACCCGAAAGCCTATTCCTATGCGGGCGCCTATGGGCTGCTGCAACTGATGCCCGCGACGGCGGCGCTGGTCGAGAACGATTCCAGCTACGCCAAACGCCCGAAGAAGCTGCTCGATCCCGACGTCAATCTCAAGGTCGGTCAGGACTATATCAACCGCTTGCAGGATTCGAGCATCGTCTCGGGCGATCTGCTGCGCACCATCGCCGCCTATAATGCCGGGCCGCGACCGGTGAAGGACGCGCTCGACTCGCTCGGCGATGGCTCGGATTCGCTGCTGGTCATGGAGTCGATCCCGGTCGCCCAGACGCGGCAATATGTCGAGGAGGTCGCCGCCTCCTACTGGATTTACCGGCAGTTGATGGATCAGCAAACCCCGACCCTGGCCATGGCCGCCAGCGATTCGCCGGTCATCGCCGTCGGCAGGGACGAAGGCCCCGCGGCGCCGATCCAGACGGCTTCCGCGCAATAGCTATTTAAACAGGTCTTTGACGCCGTGCGGCGCCGAGCGCAGATATTGCGGCGGCGCCTCGACCTGCGCGCCCAGAGCCGCCGCCGCATGCCACGGCCAGCGCGGATCGTAGAGCATGGCCCTCGCCAGAGCCACCGCGTCAGCCTTGCCTTTGGCGATAATGTCTTCGGCCTGCTGCGGTTCGGTAATCAGCCCGACCGCCAGAGTGGTCAAGCCGGTCTGCGCCTTGATCGCCTCCGCGAACGGAAGCTGATAGCCGGGACCGGCGGCGATCTGCTGCTGCGGCGACAGGCCGCCGGATGAGACGTCGATAAAATCCGCGCCGCGCTTCCTCAGTTCATGTGCGAAAGCAAGGGTCTGCTCCAGATCCCAGCCGCCTGCGACCCAATCCGTCGCCGACACGCGCACCCCGACCGGCTTATGCGCCGGAAAGACCGCGCGCACGGCGTCAAACACCTCCAGCGCAAAGCGCATCCGGTTCTCCAGCGACCCGCCATAGGCGTCGTCGCGGGCATTGGACAAAGGCGACAGGAACTGATGCAGCAGATAGCCGTGCGCGGCGTGAATCTCAATCGCGTCGATCCCCAGCCGGTTGGCGCGGCGCGCGGCGGCGACAAAAGCGTCCTTCACGCGCGCCAGACCCGCCGCATCCAGCGCCATCGGCGCCGCATCGCCATCGTGGAACGGCAGGGCCGACGGCGCATGGGTGCGCCATCCGTCCGGGGCGTCCGGCGCAATCTGCGCGCCGCCCTGCCACGGAACTTGGCATGACGCCTTACGCCCGGCGTGCGCCAGTTGCATCGCCACCGGTATTTTCGACCAGCGCCGGATCGCCGCCAGCACCGGTTTCAGCGCCGCTTCACAGGCGTCATCGTAAAGCCCCAGATCGCCCGGCGTGATGCGCCCGTCCGCTTCCACCGCCGTTGCCTCGGTGATCAAAAGCCCCGCGCCCGACAGGGCCAGATGACCGAGATGGATCATATGCCAGTCCGTCGCCCGGCCCTGATCCGCCGAATACTGGCACATGGGCGAAATGACGATGCGGTTGCGCAATTTCAGATCACGCAGCGATAAGGGGGAAAACAGGACGCTCATAAAATCCTCCGGACATGGACGCGCTCCCGATATGGAGTGATCACCGGCGCCGCGCTAGCCTCACGTCCAAAATATGGGAGGCCATCATGCACCGTTGGAAAGCGCTCGACGCCCTGCGCGGACTGAGCATCATCCTTATGCTGCTCAGTCTCAACCCTGCCGCCTGGGAGTGGGAATATGACTGGCTGCATCACGCCAAATGGCAGGGCGGCCACTTAATCGACCTGGTCGCGCCGGTCTTTTTGTTCTGCATCGGCGCGGCCCTGCCCTTGTCGCTCAGCAAGCGCTTCGAGACCGGTCAGAGCCGCGCGCTACTGATCCGGCATGTTCTGATCCGCGCCGGGCTGCTGGTGCTGATCGGCCTGTTTCTCAATGGCTGGCCGAAATTCGACTTCGCCCACCTGCGCATCCCCGGCGTGTTGCAGCGCATCGGCCTTGCCTACGCCCTGTGCAGCCTGTTCCTGATCGCGGTCGGCGGCAAAAACATGCAGATCAAGGCGCGCGACGTCGCCATCGCCATTAGCGTCATCCTGCTCAGCTATTTCGCCGTGCTGCAATGGGTTCCGGTCCCCGGTTTCGGCGCGCCGCGCTTCGATCCGGTCGGCTCATGGCCCGCCTTCGTCGACCGCGCGGTCTGGACCACCGACCACATGTTCATCTACTGGCCGGTGGACGGCAAGGTCGTGTTCGACCCGGACGGCCTCGTCACCACCTGGCCGGTCTGCGCCAGCCTGCTGATGGGCGCGTTGACCGTGCTTATCCGGCCTCACCTGAAACGCCCTGTCCTGACCTTCGCCGTCAGCGGGATCATTGCGATGCTCGCCGCCGTCGCGCTTTATGGACTCTGCCCCATCATCAAGAACATCTGGACGCCGACCTACGCCCTTTTCGCGGGCGGCGCGTCCCTCGTCGCGCTCTGCCTGCTGGAGCCCATCGCCGACACACCGCTCGGCTTTCCGATGCGCGTCTATGGCGGCAATCCGCTGCTGGCCTACATCCTGTGCTTCCTGATCTCGCCCGCCTTCGACATCGCCTGGCCCAGTGGGACGAACTTCCGCTACGCGACGCAAGGCGTGTTCGCGCGCGTGTTCGAGCCGCATTTCGCCTCGCTGCTGTTCGGCCTGATCTATGTGACGCTGATGTTCCTGTTCTTATGGTTCTGCTATCGCCGCCGCTGGTTCCTGCGACTCTAGACTTGCGGCGCGAAACCGGCGACAAGGACGCATGTTCGCGCGCCTGAAAGCCATCCCCTACCTGCCTTTGCTGCTGGGCCTGACCCTGTTGCGGCTGCTGGCGGCGGCGCGCGCAGGGCTTGTGCCGGACGAAGCCTATTACTGGCTGTGGGCGCAGCATCCGGCCTTCGGCTATTACGATCACCCGCCGATGGTCGCATGGTGGATCGCGGCCTTTGCGTTCGCCAGCAAAGCCGCCCTGTGCGTGCGCCTGCCGTTTATCCTCGGCTTTCTCGCCCTGTGCTGGCTGGTCTATGACGCGGGCAAGGCTCTGTTCGATCAGACGATCGCGCGGCGGGCGCTCTTGTGGCTGAACGCGTGCCTGCTGCTCAGTATCGGCACAGTGGTCGCCACCCCCGATCCGCCCAGCGTTCTGATGTGGGCGGGCGGCCTGTGGGCGCTGGCGCGGCTCGTAAAAAGCGGCGATGGCCGCTGGTGGCTCGTCTTCGGCCTGTTCGCAGGTCTCGGCGTCGAGGCCAAATACACCAACCTGTTCCTCGGCCTTGGCGTGCTGGTCTGGCTGATCATGGAGCGCGACGCCCGTCGCTGGCTGACCTCGCCATGGCTGTGGCTGGGCGGCGTGATCGCGATCATGATCATGGCGCCGAACCTGATCTGGAACGCGCAGCACGGCTGGATCACCGTCGCCAAGCAATTCGGCCGCATCGGGGCCAGCCATCTGACGGCGCGCTACCTGCTGGAATTCCTGCTCACCCAGCCCCTGCTGCTAAACCCGTTCATCGCCGCCTTCGCCGGCCTCACCATCGTCAGATGGTTCAAGGCCAGAACCGCAGCGACGACTCTGCTGATCGCCCTACCCCTGCCGCTGATCCTTTACCTTCTGGTCCACGTTTTCCACGACCGCATTCAAGGCAACTGGACTGCGCCGGTCTTTCCCGGCCTCGTGCTGCTGGCGTCGTCTGCGGGCGATGCGTGGCGCTGGGCGCGCAAGGCCGCCGCGCCGTTCGGCATCGGCGTCAGCGCCCTCGCGCTCGGCTTTCTGGCGCTCGGCGATCAGGCCCCGCCTCTGGGCGCGGCAGGCCAGACGCAAGGCTGGGACGGGTTGGCGCAGCGGATTGAGGCCGCGCGCAAAACCACAGGCGCGGACTGGATCGCCAGCACCGATTACGACCTGCAGGGCGAACTGGCCTATCATCTGGGCCCGCAAGCCGTAGCGGCGACGGCGGAGCGCGCGCGCTACGCCTGGGCCGGACGCGATCCGGCGGGCAAGGCGCTAATCGTGGTCGCCGCCGGTCACGCGCCGAAGCTCGACCGCTGTTTCAGCAACCTGCAAGACCTCGGCGCCGTCACGCGCGGGCAAACATCCTCGCGCAAGGCCCCCTCACATAAGACTGACGTGCGCCTCTACACCGGCGTTCCGCGCGCGCCGGGGTGCGATGCCGATTAAACCAGTGTCGCCTCCAGCGTGATCGGCACGGCGGCCAAAGCCTTGGAGATCGGGCAATTGGCCTTGGCGCCCGCCGCTATGTCCTGAAACTGGTCGTTATTGATGCCGGAAACCTTGGCGTTGAGCTTCAGCGTAATGCCGGTCACTGAAAATCCGCCATCGCCCGGTTGCAGATTGACGAGGGCCTCCGTGTCGATGCTGTCGGCGGTAAAGCCCGACGCCGCCAGCGCAAAGGCCAGGGCCATGGAAAAACACCCCGAATGCGCCGCCGCGATCAGTTCCTCCGGATTGGTCCCGGCCTTGCCGTCGGCGTTCTCGAAACGCAGCTTGAAACTATAGGGTTGAGCGTTCAAGACGCCGCTCTGCGTGGTCAACTGGCCCTCGCCCTGCTGGCCGTTCCCGGTCCAGTGCGCTTTTGCGGTGCGGATCATCGGAGGTCTCCTTTTTGCTGAGGCTGGCTTACGGGTAAGCCTGAAACCAAGGCGGCACAAGTGATGCGCTCTCACAATGACGGGAGCGAAAAGACCCTCCGGTTTGTGGCCGGAGGGTCTTGTTTTCCGCACTGGCGTTCGGGGGGCAAAACCAGGCGGCGGAAAAGCCTATTGCTTGATCTTGGAAATCTTCGTGCCTTCCAAAGCCACGCCCGCCATCAGGCCGGACTGGCTGAAGATAAAGGCGTAGGCGTCGTCCTTGAGCGTCGAGGTCGAGAGATTGCGCGCCACGCCCTGATCGACCACGACGACATTGGGGCCGA
Source organism: Asticcacaulis sp. (assembly GCA_035565015.1). Classification (GTDB taxonomy): domain Bacteria; phylum Pseudomonadota; class Alphaproteobacteria; order Caulobacterales; family Caulobacteraceae; genus Asticcacaulis. The sequence continues at coordinate 6,523 of DATMTF010000149.1, forward strand.
CGCCGATCTCAAGACCGGACGAGTCGTGCAAATATTGCAGCGCCTTGTCGTTCATCAAAAACACGGCGTAGGAATAGGACTGTACGCCCGCCTGCAAACCCCATGAGCCGGAAAAGGAGTTGTAATAGTTCTCGACCCGGCCATCGACCAGCAGTTCGCCCTCGCCATAAGAGCCGCCGAAGACGAGTCCCGCCTTGACGATGCTGGGGAAGATCAGCACGGCCTTGGCGCGTGACCCGATAAGCTTGGCGGTCGGATTGCTGGCGTAGAGATTGTCCAGCGCCGCCATGGCGTCGTGGTCGATATCGGCCTTGGTCGCCGCCTGCGCCGCCGTCGGCGCCAAAGCCGGCGCCATCGCCGCGGCGCCGATCGCGAACGCCAGAGCCGCGCCGTTGAAGTTGAGCTTGAACATAGAGGCCTCCGCCGAGGGTGGATGTTGGAGCGAAGCTACGCGATAGCGCATGGCGATGCGATGCGCGCCTGCGGCGGGAAATATCAGGATGAGGTAAGTTCAGGCGGCGTCGAGAAAGGCGCGCAGGGTTTGGCGTAAGGCGCTCTCGTCCTTTAGTTCGCATTCCCACAGCGTAAGCGCGCGCCAGCCCTGTTCCGCCAGCGCGTTCAGGGCGCGCGCGTCGCGCTCACGGTTGCGGCCTATCTTCACGGTCCAGTAGTCGGCGTTGGTTTTCGGCATACGCGCGCCACGGCGGCAATCGTGGCCGTGCCAGAAACAGCCGTGGATGAAGATCACGGCCTTGCGTCCCGCAAACACCAGATCGGGATGGCCCGGCAGATCCTTGCGATGCAGGCGATAGCGATAGCCCATGCCGTGCAGCAGGCGGCGCACGCGCAGTTCCGGCGCCGTGTCCTTCGATTTTACCGCGCGCATGGTGCGCGAACGCAAACTATCCGTCGTCGTCGCCGTCTTCTGCAACCGAGGCCGCGCCTCCCAGGGCTTCATAACGGCGCGCCGCCAGCCACTGCAGGCGCTTGGCCTGGGTCAGCAGCACGCGGCGCAGACCGCCCTGCACCTTACGCTCGGAAATCACCTGCGCCAAGCGCGAGATGATCAGCGAGCGCCGCGCGATGCGGTAGTCGGGATGGGCGCGCAGGTCGAAAACGCGCTCGGACACCACGCGCGCCCGAAAAGAGCCGGGCAGATCGACGGTCAAGCTTCCCGACGGCGGGTCTTTCTCGTTCAGGATCGCTTTAAAGCGTGAACGCTCGACAGCCAGCGCCGTCACCTGCCGCTCCAGCGCATCGAGATGGGCGCGGGCGTCGGGATCGGAAGATTTGACCGTCTCGAACTGCGGCAGGGGCCAGACCTCGATCTCAAACACCTCGAACGGGTCCAGCACCGACATGGCGACCGCGTCGGTGCGCTGATTGGTCAGGTGGCGGCGGATGCGCGTACGCAGCCGCTCATTGGTCTGGCCGACATAGATCGGTTCGCGGTCATAATCGAAAAAGGCGTACACGCCCCAGCGGAAATGGCCGATCTTCTGCGTCGCGCCGTCCTGCGTGGTAAACGGCGCATCGAGAAAGGCGGCCAGATTTTCGCGCAGGTCGTTCGTCTCGAACGGCGGCGCGTGGATCGTGTCGGGTCCGGGCAGGGTCACGAGACCTGATGCAGGGCGGCGCTTTCCCCGGCCAGCAGCGGCTCGAACAGGCGCCGGGCCAGATGGCGCACCACCGGCACGACCACGCCGTCGCCGGTCAGATGGTAGGCTTCGTTATATCTGTGCGGCAGGCGGTAGCTGTCCGGCAAGCCCATCAGCCGCGCCGTCTCGCGCGCCGAGATCAGCCGTGAGCGGATCGCCCGGCCCTCGACCACCATGATCACCTGACGCGACGAACCGCCCGCCGGGGTGCGCAGGCAACCGGCGACGTCGTCGAAGCGCACCTCGGCGCGCTGCACCTTGTCGCCTCTCTCATTCAGGCGTGTGCGCTTATAGATGGCGCCGACCATGCGGCGCCCGGCGCGCCGCGCCGCGTCCACCTTGTCGAGATTGACCGGCGACATCATGGCCAGCAGGCGCTGCGTCTCCTGCGGCGTGTGCCAGGCGACGCTGTCGGGATGCTCCTCGATCAGGTCGGCGAAGCTGTCCGCGCGGTGCGGCGGCGTCGGCAGATTCCACCAGACATGACGCGCGCGCACGACTTCGGGCAGGCGCGCAATGGCGTGGCGTACGGCGCGGCTGTGGAACGGATCGAGCGGCTCGCAGGCCGTCAGGGCGTCGCTGACGACATCGTCGCGCACGCCGACCACGAACAGGCGCGGCCGCGACTGCGGCACGAACAGGGCCGCGTCGATGCTTAGGGCGCCATAGCGATACCCGGCGTCGGCGAAGGTCGCGCAGATCGCCTCGAAATCGCGCCCGCCGTGCGAGGTCAGGGTTCCGACGACATTCTCGATCACCACCAGCTTCGGCGCGCGCCCGTCTTCGATCAGGCCATGCAGCACGTCCCAGAACGGATAAAAGGCGCCGGAACGCTCGCCGCTCAGCCCCTTGCCGACGCCCGCCAGGGACAAGTCCTGACACGGGAACGAGCCCCAGACCAGATCGGCCCGCCCCGGCAGATCGGCGGCCCGCACACTACGCACGTCGCCGACGCGCAATTCGCCGCCGACGCCCCAGTTCGCCTGATAGCTCAGGCCCTTGCGCGCGTCGAAATCGTTGGCAAACAGACAGTCCCAGCCTTCGCCCAGTCCGGCGCGCGCCATGCCGCCGCCCGCGAAGAATTCGTAAAAGCTGAACATCTGCGCCCTCATGCCGGAACCCTGCCCTGATTCGACCGGCAGCCGAATCGTCAAAACAGAATGTTCCGCAATTGTTCTTACGCGCCCGGTTTTGTCAACCGCCGAACGAGAACAGGCGGCGATGTTCGTCGATCGCGAAGGCGTCGGTCATGCCGGCGATATAGTCGCACACTACGCGGGCGCGCGCCGCCTCGGCGTCTTTCGAGCAGACAAGCTGGAACCAGGCGGTCGGCAGGGTGTCCGGCTCGTGCATGAACTGATTGAACATTTCGTTCAGGGTCCGCTTGGCGTAGGAGCGCACGCGGTTGATCCTGTAGTGCTTGTACATGCGCTCATAAAGAAAGCCGCGCAGCCGCGACAGGTCGTCATAGACGGGCTTTGAGAAGGCGACCATCTGGCGTTTGGCGGCGCGCGCGTCTTCGATGGTCTGCACGCCGTCCTCGGTCAGGCGTTTGCGCGTCTCGATCATGACGTCCTGCATCATCACGCCGATCATGCGCCGCACGCCCTCAAGCCGCAGCATGCGCGGCTCCAGATCTGGCCAGTCCTCGCGCACGCTGCGCAAGGCCGCGCCGATCAGCGGCACCTCCAAAAGGTCGTCGATGCTGAACAGACCGGCGCGCAGGCCGTCATCGACGTCGTGATTATTATAGGCGATGTCGTCGGCGATTGCCGCGCACTGCGCCTCCAGCGAGGCGAAGCTGTCCGGGCGCAAGTTCCACTGCGCGTTGAAGTCGGCCAGCGCCTTCCACGACGGCTCCTCCATATGGTGCGACACCGGCCCGTTATGCTTGATCACGCCTTCCAGCGTCTCCCAGGTCAGGTTCAGGCCGTCGAACGCCGGATAGCGCACCTCAAGCCGCGTCAGCACGCGGAAGGTCTGGACATTGTGGTCGAAACCGCCCCACGGCGCCATGCAGGCGTGCAGTTCGTCCTCACCCGCATGACCGAACGGCGGATGACCCAGATCGTGCGCCAGCGCGATCGTCTCGGCCAGGTCTTCATCCAAATGCAGTGAATGGGCCAGCGAGCGCGCAATCTGCGCGACTTCGAGCGAATGGGTCAGGCGGGTGCGGAAATAATCCCCCTCATTGGCGACGAAAACCTGCGTCTTGCCCTTGAGGCGGCGAAAGGCGGTGGAATGGATGATGCGGTCGCGGTCGCGCGCAAAGGCCGTACGGGTCGGGCTGTCCGCCTCGGCGTGCAGACGTCCCCGGCTTGCGGCGACATCGGCGGCGAAGGGGGCGAGTTCGGACATCACGGCTCCAGATCGGTTCGGGCCTGTGGATATACTCTAAAATGTAACCATCGCCTAAAAATAAGTCGCCTGGGTGGGTGGAATATGCGTGTGGGGGGTGATTTTTAAGGCATTTAAGCCCATATTCGGGGCTAATTTGGTCTTTTTGCGTTAAAATCATGAGCCATAACATCACCCTCACCGCCTCCGCCGCCCGCCATCTGAACCGTCTGTCCGATGCGGCGGGCCACAAGGTCATGCTGCGCGTCCAGGTCGAGGGCGGCGGCTGCTCCGGCTTTCAGTATGTGCTGGACCTGACCGAAACGGCCAACGACGACGAAAGCCGCATCGAACATGACGGCGCGGTCGCGCTTGTCGATGAGGTGTCCGCGCCTTTGATGGCGGGTTCGATGATCGACTATGTCGAAGAACTGGTTGGCTCGCAGTTCAAGATTCTCAATCCGCTGGCGGTGTCGTCCTGCGGCTGCGGAACCAGTTTCGCGCTGTAAATACGCTCAGGCGACCGAAGGCAACCGCGCGACGTTACAATGCGTCCACAGCTTGTCCATGGCCTGCACCAGATGGTCCATCATGCCGTCGTCGTGGTCGGGCGATGGGGTAAAGCGCAGCCGCTCGGTCCCTTTCGGCACGGTCGGATAGTTGATCGGTTGGACATAGACGCCGTAATCGTTGAGCAGAATGTCCGAAATCATCTTGCAGTGCTTGGGATTGCCGACATGCACGGGCACGATATGCGACACCGACGGCAGAACCGGCAGGCCCGCGGCGCGGAAGCGGTCTTTCAGCGCCTGAGCGCGTTCCTGATGCTGAATGCGCTTTTCGTTATGGTCTTTCAGCCACTTCACCGAAGCGGCGGCCCCGGCCATAATGGCGGGCGGCAGAGAGGTGGTGAAGATAAAGCCCGACGCCCACAGCCGGATTGCGTCGACAATATTGGCGTTGGCGGCGATATAGCCGCCCATCATACCGAACGCCTTGCCCAGCGTGCCTTCGATAATATCGATCTCAGCCATCACGCCATCGCGCTCGGCCACGCCCGCGCCGCGCAGGCCATACATGCCGACGGCGTGGACCTCATCAATATAGGTCAGTGCGTTGTATTTCTTAGCCAAAGCGATCGTCCCGGCGATGTCGGCGATGTCGCCGTCCATTGAATAGACCGACTCGAACGCGATCAGTTTCGGCGCATTCACCGGCGCGGCCTTGAGCAGTTCCTCAAGATGGTCGAGATCGTTGTGGCGGTAGATATGGCGCTCGCCGCGACCGTTGCGGATGCCTTCGATCATCGAGGCGTGGTTCAGCGCATCGGAAAAGACGATCAGACCGGGCAGGATCTTGTACAAGGTCGAAAGCGCCGCCTCGTTGGCGACATAGCCGGAGGTGAAGACCAGCGCCGCCTGTTTGCCGTGCAGGTCGGCCAGTTCGGCCTCCAGATTGTTATGATACCAGGTCGTGCCGGAAATATTGCGCGTGCCGCCCGAACCGGAGCCGACCGCGTCAATGGCCTCGTGCATGGCCTTCAGAACCACGGGGTTCTGCCCCTGCCCCAGATAGTCGTTGGAACACCAGACCGTCACCTCCTGCTCGGCGCCGTCGTCCTTAATCCAGGTGGCGCGCGGGAACTGGCCCTGATGACGCTTCAGATTGGCGAAAACGCGATAACGTCCCTCGGAGCGCACCTTATCGACAGCGGCCTCGAAAGCGGCATTATAGTCCATTGCAAAACTCCGGCTGCCCGACAAAAGACAGCAATTCTAACGAGATACCCTCCGGCGCCTGTGGACACAAGCCTGCAGGGGGATAAATATCCCGGCCTCTCCGCCATAAACTGCGCTATAATGTAGCAGGACGCTACAGATTTTCCACCGCCCAGAGTGCGCAAATTGCCGCACCCAGTGCATCCAGGACAATATAATGACGGATAA
>DATMTF010000150.1:0-5272 GCA_035565015.1 Asticcacaulis sp.
GCCGACCTTGCACAGACATGGCTTGCGCATCGTGACGTGAACATTTATAGAACATACATGCAGGCATCCAAAGTCGCCTTGCCGACCTTTTATTATGTTGAGCATTTTCATGAAATGCTCGGTTTCGTCGCGGAGACGTGCGCCGGACTGCTCGGCGACGCGGAGCGCGGCTTTATCCGCGATTTTCGTGCGCTCGATATGGGGGCGCAATGTCTTTATGTGCGTATGGTCAATCGCAGGAAGACGGCGTTCCGGCCCGCAGATCTCGCCTATCAGGAGATTGACGATCTGCACAGCGGGCTGAAAATTTTGAGGCAGGCGGGTTTTGCGCGGACGCTGGAGGCGGGCGATTATCGCGCGGCATTGGCGGATATGTCCAAACCCGATCTGACGGCGTTGGCCAGGGCGCAGGGTGTCGCGGTCCGGTCGTCATGGAGCAAGTCGCAACGGGTGACGGCCCTGTTCGAAGCGGCGCCTTTTACGGCGTTTGCGGCGTGGTATGCGGACGCGATTGTCCCAGACCGGCGTGAAACGCTGGACTTCCTGCTTTATCTGCAATTTGGCCATTTCAACGAAACTATGACCCGGTTTGCGTTGCGCGATCTGGGGGTTGCGCCCACTCAAAATCGCGCCAGCCATAGCCCCCGCTTCGCCTCGGCTGAGGAGGCGCGCGCGGGCTTTTTCTACAGCCGGATGCTGGAAGCCGCGCAGCAAGGCGCATCCGTGCCGGACGATAACTGGCCCGAACCGGTGACGGAGGAGAACCGGCGGCTGCATGACAAGTTGCTGCATCGCCTCGGTCAAGCGGCGGAAAAGAGCGGAAATTTACCGCACGCCCTCACCCTTTATGCGCGCGCCGACGCCTTTGTCTGCCGCGAGCGTCGGGTACGGCTGCTGCATGCACAGGGCGAGCGCGCGCAGGTCGAGGCCCTGCTCGACGCCATGCTGCAAGGGCCGGAGCATGACGAGGAATATATCTTCGCCGCCGATTTTTCGGCGCGCAAGTTCGGACGCAAGCGCACGGGCGTGTTCACCGATCTGCTGCGCGAGGCGCAAACCCTTGAGGTCGATGAACTTTATCGCGGCGATCCCGAATTCGCCGCCATGCAGCACTTTGCACGCGAGGGATGGCGCGTACATCATGTCGAGAACGATCTGTGGCCCGCCCTGTTCGGACTGATCTTCTGGGACGAACTGTTCGAGGCCGAGGGCGCACTGGCCTCGGAGTTCGATTGGCTGCCGCAGGCCTTGCGCGACAACGGTTTCGTTGAACGCTTCGCGCCGCAGGTCGCGTTGAAGCTCGACGCCGTGCGCGGCGGCGGAGCGGCGGCGCTGGCGCGCGCAACCCTAGCCCGCCATGCGAACGCGCCGAACGGCCTGTTCGTCTGGCGCGACGATCTGGAGGCGATGCTGGCGCCGGTCCTCGCCGCCGCGCCGCCATATGGTCTTGCAGGCCTGCTTGAGGCGATGGCGCGCGACTGGCGCGGGCATCGCGACGGCTTTCCCGATCTGGTCCTGACGCGCGGCGCAGAGTTGCGCTTTATCGAGATCAAGGGCGAAGGCGACCAGATCCGCCGCAATCAGTTGGCGCGGCTCAACCTGCTGCGCGGCTTGGGCTTTCGCGCCGACATCCGCCGCGTCGCCTATCGCGTCGATCCGGACCAGACCTATGTGGTGGTCGATGTCGAAACCACTGGCGGACGACCGCCGAACGACCGGGTGACCGAGATCGGCGCGGTCAAGGTCCGGCATGGCCAAGTCGTCGCGGAGTGGTCGAGCCTGATCAACCCGCAAAAGCACATTCCCGCTTTCATTGCGCAACTGACCGGCATTTCCGATGCGATGGTGGCCGAGGCACCGGTCTTCTCCGACGTCGCCGACGATTTCGCCGCCTTTCTCGACGGCGCGGTGTTCGTAGCGCACAATGCCGGGTTCGACCATGGCTTTATCGCCAGCGAGTTCCGCCGTATCGGGCGGCGTTTCCGTCATCCCAAGCTCTGCACGGTCGCCGGTATGCGGCGCTGGTATCCGGGTCACGCCTCCTACAGCCTCGCCAATTTATGCAAACAGTATGCGATCCCGCTGACCCAGCATCACCGCGCCCTGGCCGACGCGCGCGCTGCGGCGCAGCTATTGAACCTGATCAATGAGAAGCGCTTTACAGGTCATGAAGAAGCAGGCCGCTAAAAGTCGACTCCTGTCTGGCGGAAACCTGGCGTTCGATCATCATAGGCTGTATGAAAAAATCTCGCTCGCCTCTTATCTTCATTACCCTCATTCAGACCCTTCTGGCGCCGGTCGCCGGAGCGCAAAGCCCTGAGCATCCAATCTGGTTCGGCGCCGACCTGTCCTATGTCAACGAGATGCGGGACTGCGGCGCAAGCTACAGCTATGACGGCCTCACCGATCCCTACGCCATCTTCGCGAAGGCCGGGACCAATCTGGTGCGCGTGCGCATCTGGGTCGACGCGAAGTGGACGCATTACTCCAACCTGCCGGACGTGGAAAAGACCATCGCCGCCGCCAGGGCCAACGGCATGAAGGTGCTGCTCGATTTTCACTATTCCGACGACTGGGCCGACGGCGGCAAACAGATCGTGCCGGCGGCGTGGGCGCATCTGGATGAGGACGGTCAGGTCAAGGCGCTTTATAACTATACCCGCGACACGCTGGACGCGCTGAAGGCCCAGGGCCTGATGCCCGACATGGTGCAGGTCGGTAATGAGACCAATGGCGAGATCCTGAAAGACAAGCCGGAGGAGAAGGCGCCGATCGACTGGGCGCGCAACGCCCGCCTGTTCAATGCGGGCATAAAAGCCGTGCATGACGCCGCCGCCGACAGCGCGATTAAGCCCTTGATCATGCTGCACATCGCCCAGCCGGAGAACGTCGAACCATGGTTCGAGGCGGCGACGAAGGCGGGCGTGACGGGCTATGACATGATCGGCTTGAGCTATTACAGCAAGTGGTCGAAAGAGGACTTGTCCGGCCTGTCCGAAACCATTCGCCGCGTCCACGCCAAATTCGGCAAGGAGGTGGTGGTGGTCGAGACCGGTTACGCCTTCACCGACGCCTATAACGACACGGCGCCCAATCTGCTCGGCTCGGACTCGGCGCTGAAAGGCTATCCGGTCACGCCCGCCGGGCAAGCCACCTATATGCATGACCTGATGCAGGACGTGCTGGACGCGGGCGGTTCCGGCGTTGTTTACTGGGAGCCGGCGTGGGTTTCGACCCAGTGCCGTACGCGCTGGGCGCAGGGTTCGGACTGGGAGAACGCCGCCTTCTTTGACTTCAAGGGCAAGGCCCTGCCCGCCCTCGACTGGGCGAAAGCGAATTACGTCCTGCCGGTCGAGGTTAAATTTGTCGCGCCCGACACCGGTCAGGCGGCGCAATATCTGGCGGGCGATTTCACCGGCGGCGTTTCCGTGGCCATGACGCGCACGGACAAGGGCTTTGTCTATCAGGCGTGGCTGCGGCCCGGCGCGTCGGTTCTGGCGGCGGCGGCGACGACGGCGCACGCCGTGCAGGACGCCCCCGCCGTCAGAGCCGTCATCCCGGCGGCGGGCGGAAATGTCACGCTCGGCGCGCGACAACCTTAATTATCGTACAATATCCTGACACGGTCGAAAAAGCATGGTATGGATTCGCACAAAGATCAGCGCGGCGCCCGAACGCCGCCGGAACAGGGGCGAATACCATGCCGGATACGCTGGGCGAGATCGAACGTCGTCGGCCTGTCGACCGCGAAACCCGCGTGCGCTTCGTGGCCGCGCACATCTTGCCGCACGAACCTGGTCTGCGCGCGTGGCTGGCGCGGCTGGGCGTGCGGCCTTCGGAGCGCGATGACGTGGTGCAGGAGGTTTATTGCCGAATCTTACGCCTCGACGCGCTCGATCACATCGCGGACGCGCGCGCCTATCTGTACCGCTCGGCGCGCAATATCGTGCTGGAGCAGATGCGGCGCAACCGCGTCGTCTCCATCGCCACCATGCAGAATCTCGACGAACTGGGCGTGGCCGACGCCGGGCCGGACCCGGAGGCCGCGACCTCGACGCGCGCCGAACTGACGCGGGCGCTGCGCCTGATCCGGGGCCTGCCCGAACGTTGCCGCAAGGTGTTCGAGCTGCGCCGCATCCACGGCCTGTCGCAGATAGAAACGGCGCGCGCCCTGCATGTCAGCGAGAACATCGTCGAAAAGGAGACGGCGCGCGGCCTCAGCCTGATCCTCAAACGTATGAATGAAACCAAGGGCGACCATGTCGCGGATAGATGACGAAGCCGCCGCCTGGGTTGCGCGCCGCGCTTCCGGACGCATGGACGACGACGCCGAGGCGCGCTTTGCTGCCTGGCACGAGGCCGATGCGCGCCATCAGGGCGCTTTCCTGCGCGCCGAGGCGACGTGGCTGACTTTGGGGCAGGCGCAAGGGCTAAGCCTGGCTACGCGCACGCGTAAGCCCGGCATGACGCGGCGTCTGCTGCTGACGGGCGCGGCGGCGGCCTCGATCAGCGCCCTGGTCGGCGTCGGACTATGGCGCGCGCAGACGCGTCTTTCGACAAAACGCGGCGAGCTGCGCAATGTGCCCTTGCAGGACAGGTCGCTGGCCACGATCAACACGGACAGCCAGATCGCGGTCGCCATGACGTCGAGAGCCCGTCACGTTGAACTGGTGAAAGGCGAGGCGTGGTTTCAGGTGGCGAAAAACCCCGAAGCGCCGTTCGTGGTCGCGGCGGGAGATGTGCGCGTGCGCGCCGTCGGCACGGCCTTTTCCGTGCGTCGTCACGATCACGGCGCCGACGTGCTGGTCACTGAGGGCGTCGTCGAGACCTGGCGCGCCTCTGCGCCCGATCAACGCACACAGTTGAACGCGGGCGATTCCGCCTTCGTGCCGTTTGCCGGCGCCGCTATGGTCAAGGTCGCCTATCAGCCCGCCGAGGTGACGCGCAAACTGGCCTGGCGTGAGCGCGAAATCATCCTGCGTCAGGAAACGCTGAGCGACGCCGCCGCCGAGTTCAACCGCTATAATGACGTGCAGATCGTGATTGCCGATCCGGCCCTGGGTCAGGAGCGTCTGGTCGGCGGCTTCAGCACCGATCAGCCCGACAGCTTCGCCAGAGCCGTCCACGCCGCACTCGACGCGCCGGTCAGTATCGGCGACGGACGGATCGTCATCGGGGCCAGCGCCTCGTAAGACAGAAACCCCACCACCACATCTCGCCCCTCGTTCCACTCGGACCTCGTGCGGTCCCCCTCCCCATCAGAGATGGGGAG
>DATMTF010000151.1:0-1531 GCA_035565015.1 Asticcacaulis sp.
AAGGAACGACTATGCCCAGAAATTACGACGACGACGATTACCGCGGTTCCTCGCAAGGTCGCAGCGAAGGCGGACGCGCCTCGGCGCGCAGCCAGGGGCGCGATGAGCAGGGCCAGTTTACCGGTCACCGCGGCGGGTCGCGCAGCCGTGACGACGATTATGAAGCCTGGCACGCCCATGGCCGTCGCAACGACTATCACAGTCGCGCGCGCGATGAAGAGGATCGCGGCCGTTACAGCGGTTCGCGTTCCGAAGGCGCGCGTCGCGGCGGCGAGGTGCGTCATGAGCGCGCCATGGATGCTTCGCGACGCGGCGGCTATGCCGAGGATCGCGGTCAGGGCGGCTGGTTCGGCGATTCCGAGGGCCATTCCGAGGCTGCGCGTCGCGGCTGGGATAATCCCGGTCACGGCGACAGCGGCTGGTACGGCGACTCCGAAGGCCATTCCGAAGCCTCGCGCCGGGGCTGGCAAGCCTCCGATCATGAAGGCAGCGGCTGGTACGGCGATCCCGAAGGCCATTCCGAGGCTTCGCGCCGCGGGTGGGACGAACGCGAAGACGACCGCCGCGGTTCGCGCTCGTCAAGCCGCAATGGCGGCGGACGCCAGCGTGACGAACAGGGCCGCTTCATGTAGCCGGAACGATGCGACGGGAGCCCGGCGGCTGCCGTCGCGCCTTCACGCCTCAGGAGGCGAAAGGAGTTGGACATGGCTATGTCGAACACGCCCACGCCAGGCGGACGGCGCACCGACCGCACCTGGTGGATACTCATTGCGGCGGTGGTTGTCATCGCCCTTCTGATCTGGATCGGAGTCGGCCTGACGGGCGCGCGCAATCCGGCGCTGACGCCGGGCGCCGAAACAGACGCGACCACGCAAAATCACTGATCGAGCCGTTGCCCTGCCTGAGCCATGCTGAGCGCGGGGCGGCGCGCTTGCGACACGCAAATAAGGATTTTCATTATGAAACGCTACTCGCTGCGGCTGTCCGCCGCCTTGACCGGTCTTGCCCTGATTTCGGGGCTCGGCGCCTCGCAAACCCTGGCGCAGACGCCCGGTAAGCCTCTTGATGAGGCGGTCGTCTCCACCCTGCACGATTGCCAGGCGCGGTTCAGCCAGTGCCGGACCACCACTCAGAATGCTGCGGGCATTCTGGTCTTTCCCTCGGTCGTCAAGGCCGACCTGATCATCGGCGGTTCCGGCGGTAAGGGGGCGCTGATCGAAAACGGTAAAATCACCGGCTATTACAGCCTGGGTTCGGCCTCGGCCGGGTTGCAGGCCGGCGTGCAGAACGCCAGTCAGGTCTATGTCTTCAAGACGCAAAGCGCGCTCAATGAGCTGAAGCAAAGCCAGGACTGGAATATCGGGGCGACCTCCAATGTGACCCTGATGGCCGCCGACGCCAATGCGCGCGCCTCCACGGCCAGCGTCTACGCCTTTGTTTTTGACGCAAAGGGCCTGCATGCGGGCCTGTCCCTGGACGTGTTCGACGTCTGGAAAACAGGTGGCGCCCGTCCGGCGAACGGTTAGAGGGT
>DATMTF010000152.1:0-4699 GCA_035565015.1 Asticcacaulis sp.
ACACCGGATCGGGCAAGACGACGCTGATGAAGAGCCTCTGCCAGATCATACCAGAAGGAGAACGAATCATAACCATCGAGGATGTTCGCGAGCTGTTCTTGCCCACGCACGCCAATCTCGTCCATCTGCTCTATTCCCGGGGCGGACAGGGCGTGGCGCGGGTGACGCCGGCGGAGCTGATTGCGGCGAGCATGCGCATGCGGCCTGACCGCGTCCTCTTGGCGGAGCTTCGCGGCTCCGAGGCGTTCGATTTCCTGAAACTCCTGGCCACGGGTCATGCCGGTTCGATCACCTCCTACCATGCTGAAAGCTGCGCGCTCGCCTGGGAGCGCTATGTCCTGATGGCGAAAGAGCATGCCGATGCGGCCATATTCGACGCGCAAGGCTTAAAACGTCTCGTGCGGCTGACGCTCGACATCATCATACATATGCGATCGGACCTCGTTTCCGGTCCTGACGGCGATCTTCGCAAACTGCGCCGAGTGAGCGAGGTGCATTTTGACCCCATCGCGAAGCTCGGCGACCGGTTCGGAAGCCGCGACATCATCAAGAGCCGCGCCTCATGACCGTCGAACTCAAGCCATGGCGGCGGGCTGGCATTGCATTCGGTGTCCTTACGGGCCTGATCCTGATCCTCGTCGGGACGCTCTGGCTCGCCGGCGTGATGTTCTTTCTGCTGCACAAAAGCTTCCCGCACCATGTCGGGCCGGGCGTGTGGCCGACCTACTGGCATTATTATCATCAGATCCCGGTTCAGCGGCGGCTGCTCCTGTTGAGCCTCTTCCTCGCCGGCGTCGTCATGCTGATCCCGGCTTTCGTCCTGTCATCTCTCTTAGGCGGCAAGGGGCCGCAGCTGCACGGATCGGCGCGGTTCGCTTCGCCGTCGGATGTGCGCAAGGCCGGTCTTATGGGCGAGAAAGGGATTATCGTCGGCAAGTATCGCGGTCGCTACCTACTGTTTCCCGGGCAGCAATTCTGCCTGCTGGCGGCGCCGACCCGATCCGGCAAGGGGGTGTCCTTCGTCATTCCAAACTTGCTGAACTGGCCGGACTCGGTCGTGGTGCTCGACATCAAGCTTGAGAATTTCCTGCTGACCTCGAAATACCGGGCAAGACACGGCCAGGCGGTTTATCTGTTTGCGCCCTTTGCCGAGGACTACAAAACCCATCGCTGGAACCCGCTCGATGGGATCAGCCGTGACGCAGCCTTCCGCGTCGGCGACCTGCTGGCCCTGGCCGCGACGCTCTATCCGGCCCTGCCAGGCGATAAGGACGCCTTCTGGCAGGATACGGCGAAGAACCTGTTTCTGGGCCTTGCCCTCATGGTGATGGAAAGCCCGGGCCTGCCCTGCACCTTAGGCGAGATCCTGCGCCAGTCGGGCGGGCAGGGCCGGGGGCTGAAAGAGTATCTGACTGACCGCATCAATGAGCGCGCGGCGGATGGGAAGCCCTATTCCCAGGACTGTCTGCAAGCGCTCAATCGATTTATGTCGGCGACGGACAATACGCTCGCCAACATCATCACCAGCTTCAGCGCGCCTTTGACCCTGTTCGCCAATCCGCTCGTCGATGCAGCGACCTCCGCCAGCGATTTCGACATCGCGCAGGCCCGTGACAAGAAAATCAGCATCTATATCGGCATCCAGCCGAACCGCCTGGCCGAAGCCGCTCTATTGGTGAACCTCTTCTTCTCGCAGCTGATCCACCTCAACACCAAAAGCCTGCCCTCTGAAGACCGGCACAGGCGGCAGTGCCTGCTGATCATGGATGAGTTCACCTCGGTGGGTAAGATCGGCGTCCTCGCCAAGGCCAACGCCTTTATCGCCGGTTATAACCTGCGGCTTTTGACCATCGTTCAGAGCCTGGCGCAGCTGGAGGCGGTCTATGGCGCCAACGATGCGCGCACCCTTGTCACCAATCACGCCATGCAGGTTCTGTTCACGCCGCGCGAGCAGAAGGACGCCAATGCCTATTCTGAGATGCTCGGCTATTACACCGTCAAATCGATGAGCACGGGCCGCTCGAACAGTCGCGGCCCCGGCGGCGGCGGCTCGACCAGTGAAAACGTCTCCGACCAGCGCCGGGCGCTGTTGTTGCCGCAGGAACTGAAAGAACTGCCCGATACCGAGCAGATCATCATCTGCGAGACCACGCCCCCCATACGCTGCGAGCGGGCGCGCTATTACAGCGATCTCGCCTTTATGGATCGCCTCAAGGCCATCAGCCCCATGTTGCAGGCGGTGAAGGGCTTGCCCGGCAAGAGCGCGCTCGATCAGGCGGCCTTCACCAAAGGCGAACTGGCCGCATCCGCGCCGCGTCTCGATCTGGAGGCGCATATGGCGAGGATCCAGAAGCGCACGCGGCCCCTTAGGCCTGATGAGATCATCGATATGACACGGCTCGACTTTGACCCGTCGCTCGTTCCGCCGCTGAAGGACCCGATCCATCCGACAACGGATGATATCAACGCGATGCTGGATGGGTATTTCGGGGCGCTGGGCGTCGATACGGGCGCGGTGTTGGCGCAGGTTTTCGGCGAGGCGGACGCCGACGAGATAAGACTGGAGGCATAGGTGAGACGGAATATGACAACCCTCGCAGCGATCATCGCGCTCTTAGGGCTCAGCGCATGCAGCGCGGCGGCGCCTATGGCGCCGATCGGTCTGGATAAGACGCCGGCGAATAGTCCGGCCACGATCCGGGTCCTGACCGCCGCAAATCCGCCCCAGGCGGCCGATCCACAGCCCTCTGGCGGAAAGGGTGCGTCCCATGAGCGGTGAGGGTGACAAGGACATCGACGCCCTGGCCGCCTCGGTTCGCGAACGGCTGCGGGAGACGCGATGGGAGGATTATGACTCCGCCGATCCCGAGGCGCGCGAGGCCGTCCATAATCGTGTCCTCGAGATCCGCGAGGATCTGGATAAAATCAACGACATCGACCCGCTGCGGGCGCTTAAAGTCTGGGATGAGAACATACCAGATGAGTATGAGGCGCGGGCGGGCATGCCGGACCTGGATGCGGAACCTAAGCCAGCGGAGAATGCGATCGAGCCGGGACGTCGCCGTCGGCGGCCAGAGGATCCGGTGCTGGAAGCTGACCCGGTTGAGGGCCCGACAACGACGCGGGCCAGTCCTTCGAGCGATCAGGACGCATCTCCCAACGACCAGACCGCGCCGGATAGAAATTCCAAATCCCCCGCCGTACCCGAAATCGACGCGATCGATCAGCGGCGCGCTGAGCGGTTGCGTTTGCTTCAGGAGGGGGTGGAAAAGCGCTACCATGTCGCTGGGGAGAGGTACCATTTCCGCGACGCCAAACGCGGTGTCGCATTCGAGGCCGGGGACAAGTGCATGACGACCCGGCTTGAAGACCCCACGGTCGTGGCCTCCATGATCGACCTGGCCGAGGCGCGCGCCTGGACAGAGCTGAAACTGTCGGGGAGCTGGGACTTTAAGCGAGAAGCCTGGCTGCAGGCCAGCTTGCGCGGCATGGAGGTCAGCGGCTACGCGCCGGATAAGCTCGATCAGGCGCGTTTTGCCGAGCACCAATCCGAGCGGGAGAGGGCTGGACGGAATCCGGCCAGCCCCAAAACTGGCCGTTCCCGTTCGACCGAAGGGCCGAGGTTCGACGAACAGACCAGAACCCACGAAGATGAGCCCAAGGTGGATTTAAGCCCAGGCCAGAAGCAGGTGATCAGCATCCTTGAGAAGGTTATGACTGATCGAGGCGATAGCTCAGACGCCATTGCCAGGGCCCGAGAGATCGCGGCCGAACGGTTTGTGTCCAACCGCGTCTATGTGGGGAGGTTGGTTGAAACGGGTACGGCGCCGTATCTGGACAAGACTGTTGAGAAGCCGAGCCACTATATCACCTTGGAAGACGACGCCGGGAAGCGTTCCACGGTCTGGGGCGTGGATTTGCCACGCGGCCTTAAGGACGCCAATGCTGTCGTGGGCGAGAAGGTGGTCGTCGCCTATGGCGGGCGTAGAACGGTGTCGATCGACAGGCCGATAAAGGATAATGACGGTCAGGTTATCGGCTCCGAAAAAGCCGAAGTCACGCGCAACAGCTGGGATGTTGTGAAGTTCGATCGGATTCGGGAGGATGCGAAGGCGGGCGTCGTGAAAGCGGCCCAGAGAGTGGAGAGGCCTGCGATGGTCCGTGTTTACGATAGGTCTGCGCCGAGCAAGGCGTCGTCCAAAACTATTCGGTCGGAAACCGGGCGCGGTCGGGAAAGAGCGATTTAATTCGGCTCGCGATTCCTGTGATACTTATCAGAATGATATAAGCTTGTCAGATGCGCCCTGCCCCAAATTTGCGATGCAAATCTAGGGCAGGAGTTGAGGCCATTGCGGTCAGATTCGATGGCTATGAAATCGCAAACCGCCGATGCGTCCTTCCGCGTTACTGTCTTTTGACGGTGACCTTTGCTGAGGCGGTATTTCCTTTATCGTCTTTGACGATGAAATCCGCCGTCTTCACCTCTCCTGGCGCAGGGGCCAACGCGACGCCGTTTGTTGGAGCGACGAGGCTGAGGGGCGCGCCTGATACGGACGTGCATTGCGCTACAAGTTGGTCGGGCGTGAAGCTTATGCTCACCGGAACATCGCTGGGCATGTTCTTCAAGGGCACATTTATGTCTTTACAAGTAAGTGGGGCAGGATTCTGAGCCGCTGCCGAGGTCGCAAGAGCCAATGCC
>DATMTF010000153.1:0-4940 GCA_035565015.1 Asticcacaulis sp.
GGCTGTCGCCATACTCCCAGCCTGAAGATAGCTGCACCCCGTCAGATGGCATACATCGTTGAGGGTCCGCCAGACGCTGACCCCCGGACCTTCGACGCGCCAGCGATCCAGGATCGGTGTAGCGGATGACATCGAACAAAAGACGTTGTCGCCACCGATGCCGGTCATCAAGGCATTCGCGCCGATCATGTCAGTGTGCCGCCGACGGCAGGCGTATTCGGCGGCGCTGAGCGCATGTAAGGTCGGGCGCGGTAAATGCGCAGATGTGGGTGTTTCAAGGTCAATATCCGCCATGGCGTAGCCGTCTTCGCGAAGATCCAGGTGAAGATGATCGGCCAATGCGCGGGCGAAGACCCGTTCATCGCCAACCGGGTCTTCGGTCGCCAGGGTCAGATAGCTGGCCGTCGCGTCCGTGGTGACGAGACAGGCGGCCAGAATGGAGGAATCCAGGCCACCCGATACAGTGAGAAGGGGACGCCGATAGATCTGCGTCCAGGCGCGCACACATGCGTCAAGCGTATTGGCGAGACGTTCGGGACTCTGACATCTCTCATCGCTTGCCTGAACATGGTCCCAGGGCGACCAGACAGGCGTCGACGCGTTCGTGGCGCCGCCGAGGTCGAGCGCGCACCCGGCCAGAAGCTCTTCGACCCCGGCAAGACAGGTTTCAGGCGTCCGCAGATCGAAAGCAAACAAGAAGCGCAACAGGCGCGTTGAGTCGACGCTGGGGCGCGTGCGCGCGGCGGAGAACAGCAAGGCGATGTCGGAGCCGATATAGATCGCGTCCTGGTGACGCAAAATGTAGCAGGGCAGACCGCCGGAGGGGTCGCGCAGCACGTGGGTGTCGCCGCTATCAGGAGACCTCGAGATCGCGACATACTGGCCCCAATGGCTCGCGAGTAGAGAGCGCCCGCGGGTCGATACGATGTTCGACGCGGTGGCGGCGTCGAACGTAGCGATAGGGCGCGGCCTGTCCTCGCGGGTGAAGAGATCTCCGATCACCACGCCTCGAGATCCGGGCAGAATTCGGCAAGTAGCGTCTGAGCTGCGATAGACGCACAACCCCGGCGCGGTAAGGGTAAGTTCGAGATCCTCGAGGCCTTCTGGCGGCGGGGATGAGGCCATGTCCGGAGGTGTTACAATCGCAAGATACCGCGCAGCCATGTCACACCACCAGGATCGGCGTGTAGGCGCGAACGAGATCCGGGAGGTCGTTGAGAACCTCACCCTCCCACGCGACCCAGGCATGCGCGCCGAATGGGCGCATCTTGACCCCGAGGACAAGGTCTGGAAACCAGTCGTGCGCCGCCAAGACGTCGACCAGGGCGATCGACCAGGACAGACATTGATCCTGGGTGCGCAGCCAGCGACGGCTGGCAAGGTAGGCGGCAAGGGTCGTCAGGCCATCATCAGAAACAGATGAGCGCGAGCCTATCGCCTTCCGATTTTGCCGCCGCGCAATGATGGTGGCGAAAGGGGCTCGTTTGAGTTCATGCATCACGCAAAGGCGAACAGTGAGCGTGGTCACAATTCTTAAGCAGGACGGCTTTGGGTGGGGCGTCGACAGGACGGTCGCAGCGTTTGCGGCAGCCTGAACAGGCGCAGGCGTCAAGCGTGTCCGCCAGTCAGCGCCTAAAGCCTGATCCAGGACGCCAGCGTCAGCTTGGGACGAGGGGCGACCTTTGAGGACATTCGCCAACGCCAGGTCCGCCTGCGGCGGCAGTCCGAAATAACGATCTTGCGTCAGATCGAGGAGAACGCAGCGTCCATTGGCCAGGCACGCATGCAAGGGGGCAGGGTGTAAAGGGCGCATGTGCGTAAAACGAACAGGGAGGCGCCTGCTGCCAGGGGCCTCCCCCTTGGGCGTCAGTCGGCGGACAGACCGACGAGATCGCGGTACTGGATCTGACCGGCGTCGGGCTGCGGGAACTTGCTTTCGCCCTTGGTCTCGACGCTGGCGGCGCCCAGATCGATGGTCTTCTCATCCTGGTGTTCGGTCTTGGTCATCATGGTCTCCTTCGTTTGCTGAAACATCGCCATGGACGTCACGGCGACGAAGGAAGGCTACGCCCGAAAGTTTGGATGCGAACCTGAATAGTTCTGAAATTTACCGAATGTCGATGTCGCCGTTTCCAGAAAATTCGACCAGAATTCTGGAGTCCGTCTAGGCGCGAGGCTGTGTATAGGCGAGGGCGACAATGCGTGGCAAAAGGTCGTACCGTTGCCTGTGATAACGGCGGATAAGCCGGGCCAGTCCAGGCCTGTCTTGCATAATGCACGCATAGCCGATCTCGGAAAGCTCAACCGAGCGATCGACCCAGCCCAGATCCGGGAGATGACGGATCGCACGCAGGTGATCGTTCAGGCAGCTCATCTGGCGACGAATCTGATGATTGCCGCTTAAGGAGGCCAGGTTCAGAAACAAAGTCTCGGTATCTTCGACGATCCCCAGATGGACGGGCGGAGCCGGCAACGGTGTCTCAGTGGGCGCTGCATCCAGCGACGTCAGCAAGAAGAGTTCATTGAGCACATAGAGGTCCCGCAATCCGTCCTCTGTGAGCCGCGGCACATAAAAGCCGTCGTGTGACCGCGTCTCTAATAGCCCTTCGCCGACCAGACGGTTCAGGGCGTTTCGGACAGGAGAGGGGCTCACCTTGTACCGCTCGCAAATGTCGGCGACGTCGACGCGATCACATGGCAAGACCGCGCCGCGCGTCAACTCAGCCTTGATGTCGGCATGTACCCTGTCGGTCAAAGAGCCCTTCATCACAGGTGTCCATAGTTGGGGTGATCCGGCGGCGTTCAGCTCTAGCGAGAGGGAGCCAACGGCGACTCGACCTAATGTAGTATATCTGTCACAAAGGCTCAAGGCCTATAATGCGAATGGCTCGCAATCTTGTCAGTGTCGTTGACTGATCAGGTGCGCCAGTTGCGGCGCCGCGTCGCGTCGCCGTGCAAAATAGTGTCGCAGTAAGATCTGCAGGCGCTCCATATCGCCCTCACGCCAGGCCTTCGTCAAAGCGTCGAGCTCCGCCTGTCGGTCCGGGAACAGCGCCGCCTCGAACGGGCGGATCGCGTGCAACTGCGCATTGACCGAAGCCAGCCCCGCCTGAAGCGCTGGATTGCCGGAGGTTGTCGCGATCTCCGCGAACAGACGTTCCGTCGCCTGGGCGATCTCAAGGTCTCCCGCGAGATCGTGATGAGGGTTTGAATCGGGCGTATGCGCGCTCATGGAACCTTGCCGATCACTGCCGCCATGCTCCGAAGATCACATGTTTCCCCAAAGGTGTCGAGACAGGCCGCCAAATTTCCCGCAGGGCTTCGGCTCGGGGCTCCGCCCCCGCGCGGGCAAGGGCTTCGGGGGCTTGCCCCCGGTCGCGACGGTCTCCCCACCCTTCCGCGCCGGGCGACAGGCCAAGCGTTCCGATCGTGCGCAGGCTTGTGCAGGGCGGGCGATCCCCCTCCGTCGCGACCGCCCTTGCCCTTGCTACCCCGCTCTCGCCGAGGGGCACGGGTGCAGCGCGTTGTGCGCTGTCACCCCAAGCTCAAAGGAGAGTTTTCTATGAAAAAGACCCCTCAAATCGACACCAACGCCCACACCTTTCCCGTCGGAGAACAGGTGCTTATTCCGCTGAACCGCCTCAAGGCCTCACCGCGAAATGCGCGCAAGACGCCGCATAGCGCCGCAAGCCTCGAGGCGTATGCCGCCAGCATCGCGGCCAAAGGCATCTTGCAAAACCTCGTGGTGGAGCCGGAGCATGAGGACGCGACGCCTACGGGCTTCTATCTCGTCACGATTGGCGAAGGGCGGCGGCGCGCGCAAAACCTGCGCGTCGAACGCGGCGAAATTCCCGATGACGAACCCATCCCGTGCGTCATTGATGTTCGGCGCGACCCGCAGGAAATCAGTCTTGACGAAAACATCACGCGCGAGGCCATGCACCCCGCCGATCAGTTCGAGGCCTTTCGCGCGCTGGTCGACGCGCGCGGCTTCTCGCCGGAAGACATTGCCGCGCGCTTTGGCGTGACCGCACGGACCGTGCAGGAGCGTCTGCGCCTTAGCGCCGTCGCGCCCAGCTTGATTCAGGCCTATCGCGAGGAGGCGCTCTCGCTTGGGCAGCTGATGGCCTTCGCCATCACCGACGACCATGCACGGCAAGAGGCCGTGTTCGCGCGTCTGTCGTCATGGACGTCTGAGCCCTATCATATCCGCCGCCTTCTGACAGAGACGCAGGTTGCCGCCCGTGACCGGCGCGCGCGGTTCGTCGGCGCGGAAGCCTATGTCGAGGCGGGTGGCCGCATCGAGCGCGATCTGTTCACCGAAGATGACGGCGGGTATTTCAGCGACCCAGCCTTGCTGGACCAGTTGGCCCTCGCCAAACTCGCCGCCGAGGCCGAAACGGTGCGCGCAGAGGAGGGCTGGGCATGGGCGCAAGCCCACCTCGACTACCCGCACGGTCTGGCGTGTCGCCGGGCCTATCCGCAAACGCGCCTCTTAAGCGAGGACGAACAGGCGGCGCGCCACAAGGCGCAAGCCGATTATGACGCGCTCTACGCCGAGTGGTCGGATCAGGACGAAGTCCCGGAGGACGTGCTCGCCCGCTTTGCAGCGCTCGAAGCGGACTTGGACCGGTTTGAGCGCCTGTCCATCGCCTTTGCGCCTGAGGATGTCGCGCGCGGAGGACTGATCGTCAGCCTCGCCCACGACGGAGCCATACGGATCGAGCGCGGCCTGATCCGCCCAGAAGACGCAGTGGCGGAGGTCGGTGCGCCTGATAATCAGGACGACGCGGCAAACCATTCTGGCGTCAGCGGGGATAAAATCCGCGAGTCGGGTGAAGACGCAGACGCTCAAAGCGCGTCGGTGCGCGCAGACAACCTGTCGGCCGACCTGACCCGTGACCTGAGCGCGCGCCGCACCTTAGCCCTGCGAGGCGTTC
>DATMTF010000154.1:0-2854 GCA_035565015.1 Asticcacaulis sp.
GTAAAGGCCGATTGCGCATTTTTTATGCGCGCAGCGTATTTTAAATCAAGAAGGTGTTCCGCATGGCTATTCCGTTCATTGATCTGGGGACGCAGCGCGAGCGTATCGGCGCGAAGATCGAAAGCGCGGTGCTGAAAGTCATCGGCCATGGCGCCTATATTATGGGACCGGAGGTCCGGGCGTTTGAGGCGGAGCTGGCTAAATTCGCTGGCGCCAAGCACGCCCTTAGCTGCGCCAACGGCACGGACGCCATTGAATTAGTCCTGCTGGGCCTTGGCGTTGGCAAGGGCGATGCGGTCTTCGTTCCCAGCTTCACCTTCGTCGCTACGGCGGAGGTCGTGCCGATGACCGGCGCCGAGCCGGTGTTCGTCGATATCCAGCCCGACACCTATAATATCGACCCGCTCAAGCTTGATGAGGCCATCGAAACGGTGAAGGTCGAAGGCCGACTGAAGCCCGCCGCCATCATCGCCGTCGATCTGTTCGGCCAGCCCGCCGACTATCCGGCATTGGCGGCGATTGCGAAAAAGCATGGCCTGCACCTGATTTCCGACGCGGCGCAGGGCTTTGGCGGCACGATCAACGGCGTGCAATCGCTGGACTGGTGCGTCGCGACTGCGACCAGCTTCTATCCGGCCAAGCCGCTCGGCTGTTATGGCGACGGCGGCGCGGTGGTGACCAATGACGATGCGCTGATGGAGCGGATGATTTCGTTCCGCGTCCACGGCGGCGCGACGGCGAGCGACGTGTCCGAGCGCAACTACATTCACGAAGCCAAGTATCTCAATGTCCGCATCGGCATGAATTCGCGCCTCGATACGATCCAGGCGGCGGTGCTGCTGGAAAAGCTGGCCATTTTCGGCGAGGAAATCGCGCTGCGGCAAAAGGTCGCCGCGCGTTACAACGAAAAGCTGGCTGGACATGTGATCAGCACGCCCTACGTCAAGGACGGCTATGTCTCGACCTGGGCGCAGTACACGATCGAGCACGAAAACCGCGACGGCCTGCAGGCGTACTTGCGCGACAAGGGCATTCCTACGGCGGTCTATTATCCGATCCCGCTGCATGAACAGCCCGGCTATGCGATGTTCACCGGCGGGGCGCGCGACCTAGGCGTGTCTGAGGCCAAGGCGAAAACGGTGATCAGCCTGCCCTTCAGCCCCTACCTGTCCGAGGCCGTTCAGGACGAGATCGTCGCTGCGGTGGTCGGCTTTACAGCGTAGGGCGGGGCGTCTGAGATGACGCCGCATTGCCAATTGTGACGGCATCGTGAAGTCATGTTAGGAAATTTTCCGAAAAATAGCCTGATTTGTCGGAAGGTTTGACTTTTAAAACACGTTCCATCCTGCTATGAGGCCGCGATCCGTCACAATTCGCGGTTTCGCACGAAGCGCTCAAGGCTTCGCGGCCTGTCGCGCTGTGACCCGTTTGACCTGTTTGGAGACCTGACGCCTGTGGCCATCCTGTTGACCAGTCTGAGTACGCCTGCGCCCCATCTTCTGGCGCATCAGGCGATGCTTGTCCTGAATTCGGGCGATACGGCGTGGATGCTGGTCTCGACGGCGCTGGTTCTGTTCATGACCCTGCCGGGCGTGGCGCTGTTCTACGGCGGCATGGTGCGCAAGAAGAACCTGCTGGCGACGATGGCGCAGTCGGTCGCCGTGACGGTGATCGCCGCGGTGATCTGGGTGTTGATCGGCTATTCTCTGGCTTTCGGCGTCAACGGCTCCGCTGCGGTCAACGCCGTCCTCGGTTCGTTCGACGCGCTGGGCCTGCACGGGGTGCGGCTCGACACCGCCTATTCGGCGGCGCCGCAACTGCCGGAATATCTGTGGGTCGCCTATCAGATGACCTTTGCGATCATCACTCCGGCCCTGATCGCCGGTTCCGTGGTTGAGCGCATGAAGTTCTCGGCCTTCTGCCTGTTCATCGCCCTGTGGAGCGTCTTCGTCTATGCGCCGGTCTGCCACTGGGTCTGGGGCGGCGGCTTTCTGGCGCAGATGGGCGTGCTCGATTTCGCCGGCGGCGCGGTCGTGCATGTCAATTCCGGCGTCGCGGGTCTGGTTGCCTGTCTGGTGATCGGTAAGCGCAAGGGCTTCGGGCGCGACAATATGGCCCCGCATAATCTCGGCTACACCATGATCGGCGCGGCCATGCTGATGGTCGGCTGGCTGGGCTTTAATGCAGGCTCCGAATGGAAGGCTGACAGCCTGGCCGCCGTCGCCGCGCTCAACACCATTCTGGCGACCATGACGGGCGCTATTGGCTGGACCGTGCCGGAATGGATCGAGCGCAAGCAGCCGACCCTGCTGGGCATGGTGTCGGGTATGATCGCCGGACTGGTCGCCATCACGCCTGCGGCGGGCTTCGTCAATCCGACCGGCGCCCTGTTCATCGGCCTGATCACCGGCCCGATCTGCTATCTGTCCTCGACCTATGTGAAGAACTTCTTCCGTTACGATGACTCGCTCGACGCCTTTGGCGTGCATGCGGTCGGCGGCTTCACCGGCGCGCTTTTGACAGCCGTGTTCGCCGATCCGGCGATCAATACGGCGGGCGCGAACGCCAGTTTGCTCAAACAGTTGATCGGCCTGATCGCCGTGATCGCCTGGAGCGCGGTGGTCAGCTTCCTGATCCTCATGGCATGCAAGGCGACAACAGGCCTTCGCGTCACAGAGGAGCAGGAGATCGAGGGCCTCGATCAATCGCAACACGGGGAGACGCTGCACGGATAATCTGTTAGATTGCAGCGCTGATCACTTCTCCCCCTCGCGATTGACCGGAGGTCCGGCGGACAGGCAAGACCTGAACGTCGTCTCTAGGATCAGCCGAGGGGGTTTGCATGTTTAGACCT
>DATMTF010000155.1:0-4721 GCA_035565015.1 Asticcacaulis sp.
GTTCCCAGGATCAGCGCCCCGGCCTGAACAGTCTTCACGCGCGCCGCGTTGCGGCCCAGCAACCCCTTCAGGCCGCGCTGTAGTTCGGATTCCGCCGAGCGCTGCAAGGGCGTATCGCCGCCAAGGATCGCACTGACATGAAGGTTGCGCGCATAGGCCGCTTCGACCGGGCGATAACGTAGCCACAGATCGTAGCCATCCTCGTCGGGAAAGCTCGCTGCCGTTGCGACCGAGGCAGAGAACAGCATGAGCATCAGGCTCAACAGGATTCTGAATTTCATGACGTTCCTCCTTGATTTTTATAATTTATAGGCCGACTTGGCGAGATCATAGGCCAGAGCGCGCGCCACTTCATGCGCCTCGTCTTCTGGCAAGCGGTGTTCGGCGACCAGTTGGGCCAGCCATACGCAGTCCATGCGCCGGGCCACATCGTGCCGCGCCGGGATCGACAGAAAGGCGCGCGTATCGTCGTTGAAGCCGACCGTATTGTAAAAGCCCGCCGTTTCGGTGACCTGCTCGCGGAAACGGCGCATGCCTTCGGGACTGTCGTTGAACCACCAGGCGGGACCGATCTTCAGCGCCGGGTAGTGTCCGGCCAGCGGCGCCAGCTCGCGCGCATAGGTCGTCTCGTCAAGCGTGAACAGGATCAGCGTCAGGCGCGGATCATTGCCGAAGCGGTCGAGCAGCGGTTTCAGCCCGTGAACGAACTCACCCGACAACGGAATGTCGGCCCCCATATTGGCGCCTAAGCGGGCCAGCAGAGACGGGTTGTGGCTGCGATAGACGCCGGGATGCAGTTGCATCACCAGGCCGTCGTCGATCGACATGCGCGCCATCTCGGTTAAAACCTGAGCGCGGAACAGGTCGGCTTCGGCGGCGCTGGCCTTTCCGGTGCGCACCTGAGCATAGAGGGCCTCGCAATCAACGATTGACAGATCCGCCGTTGTGGCGCGCAGATGGCCGTGATCGGTGGAGGTCGCCCCCATCTCGCGGAAGGCGTCGCGGCGCTTTTCGTGCGCGCGCAGATAACCCCGCCAGTCGCCGACATCTTCGTTGGCGACCTCAGCGAAGGCGCGCAGATTATCAACAAAGCCGACGCCTTCCGGGTCGGTGACGGCATCCGGGCGATAGGCGGTGACCACCCTGCCCGGCCAGCCGCTGTCGCGGATAGCCTTGTGATGGCGCAGATCGTCGAGCGGGCCTTCGGTCGTGGCGATCACCTCAATGTTGAAACGCTCAAAAAGCGCGCGCGGGCGGAAGGCCGGATCGCGCAGCAGCATGTCGATGCGGTCGTAATAGAGGTCGGCGGTAGCAGCCTCCAGCCTCACCTCAAGCCCGAACACCTCGGCGAACACCCAGTCCAGCCACACGCGCGACGGCGTTCCACGGAACAGGTGGTAATGCTCCGCGAAACGACGCCAGATATTACGCGGATCGTTTTCAACGGTTGATCCGTCCATCGCCGGGATGCCGAGGTCTTCGAGCCGCACGCCCTGGGAATAGAGCATGCGGAACACATAGTGATCCGGCTGGATCAACAGAGCCGCCGGATCGGAAAACGACTCATTATCCGCGAACCATTGCGGATCAGTGTGGCCGTGGGGGCTGATAATCGGCAGGTCTTTCACCGAGTCGTAAAGCCTCCTCGCGATAGCGCGCTGAGTAGGCTCGGCGGAGAACAGACGGTCGGGATGCAGACGCAAGGGGTGCATGAACTACTCCATATTGGCCCGGCCCCAGCGCGGGCAGATCAGATGCACGACGATGAGAGCCAGGAGATAGGCCACGGATGAGACCATAAAGATCGGCGCATAGTCGCCATGGGTGGTTTGCAGAATGACGCCCGCAAACTTGGCCATCAGCATGCCGCCGCACGCCCCGGCCAACCCGCCCAAACCCGCCACGGTGCCGGACGCATAATGCGGGAACAGATCGCCCGGCACGGTGAACAGATTGGTCGAAAAGCCCTGATGCCCGGCGCAGGCCAGCCCGATCAGCACGACCGCGATCCACATATGGGGCGCGAACCCGGCGAACGCGACCGGCAGAACGACGCAGGCCATGACCGCCATGGCGGCTTTACGCGACCGGTTCGTGGTCCAGCCCGCATGTAAAAACCGTCCGGACAGCCAGCCGCCGAAAATCGAGCCGAGATCGGCCAGCACATAGATCGCCACCAGCGGCGGCCCAAAACCCATATCCTTGACGCCAAATTGCTTGGCGAAGAAGGACGGCAGCCAGAACAGGAAGGTCCACCACACCGGGTCGATCAGGAAGCGTCCGGCCATATAGGCCCAGACCTGCGGGGTTTTCAGGATTTTGCTGTAGGGCGCCTTGCGCGTCTCACGCACAAACGGGTCCGATTCAATCCACGCCACCTCACCGGCGCTGGCCATCTTGTGCTGGCGCGGTTTGCGATAGAACAGGAGCCACGCCGCCAGCCAGATGAAGGACAGGGCGCCGGTGATGATGAAGCACATGCGCCAGCCAAAGGCGAGCATGATGGCGGGCACAATCAAAGGCGTGACCACCGCGCCGACATTGGCGCCGGCATTGAGAATGCCGATGGCCAGCGCCCGCTCGCGCTTGGGAAACCAGTCATTGACCGCGACCAGCGCCGCCGGATAGGTCGCTGCCTCGCCCATGGCCAGCGGTATGCGCACGAAGATCATGCCTGTGGTCGTCGTGACCATCGCATGCAGCATATGGCCGAGCGTCCACAGCAGCATGGCCAGCGTATAGCCAAGCTTCGCGCCAATGCGGTCAACGATGCGACCGGCGATCAGAAAACCTATGCCGTAGATGAGTTGGAAATAGAGGGCGACATCGGCGTAGCCGGTCTCGCTCCAGTGATATTGCGCGGCCAGATGCGGCTTTAAGACCGAGATCACCAGCCGGTCGATATAGGACAAAACGACGGCGGCGAACAGGATGAAGCAGACGATCCAGCGCGTATAGCCTACAGGCTTGGCGGGCGGACGCGCGGCGTCCTCCGCCGTTGGCGACGTTTCCATAGCGTTTCCTTTGCGCCTTGTGTCAGCGCTTTACGGGTGACGGCCTGTTGCACAGGCTCTCCGAGTTGGCTCTTTGCAGCCCTACCAGTTGAACAGCGTGCCGTCCTTGAGCCGGTTCACCGGCAGGTAGGCGCGCTGGTACGGATATTTGGCCGCCTTTTCCTCATCGATGTCAACGCCAAGACCCGGCGTTTCGGAGGCGTACAAAAGACCGTCCCTGAAATGATAGCCGTGCGGAAAGACCTCGTCGGTCGCTTCTGTATGGCGCATATATTCCTGAATGCCGAAGTTCGGGATCGAGCGACCGACGTGCAGCGCCGCCGACATGGTGACGGGCGACAAATCGGTGGCGCCATGGCAGCCGGTGCGCACGCCGTACACGTCGGCGAAGGCGGCGATGCGCTTTAAATGGGTGACGCCGCCCGCATGCACGACCGTGGCGCGGATATAGTCGATCAACTGGTTCTGGATCAGATCCTTGCAGTCCCACAGCGACGAGAAGATTTCACCGACGGCCAGCGGCGTGGTGGTGTGCTGGCGGATCAGACGGAAATTATCCTGATTTTCCGCCACGACCGCGTCCTCCATCCAGAACGGACGGTAGGGCTCCAGATCGCGCCCCAGCCGTCCGGCCTCGATCGGCGTCAGGCGGTGATGAACATCGTGCAAAAGGTGCGGCTCATCGCCCAGCGCGTCGCGCGCGGCGCTGAACAGTTTTGGCACGATGCGCATATAGGCCTCGGTGTCCCAGAGGTTTTCCGTCGGCAGATCGGCGTCGGCGGGTTCGTAGAACATCTTGTCCTTGGATACGCCATAGGTCGAGTTGAGGCCCGGCACGCCGCATTGCAGGCGGATCGCCTTATAGCCCTTGTCCTTATAGCTTTGCGCCACCTCGACGGTTTCCTCGATCGAAACGCCGTTGGCGTGGCCATAGACCATCATCCCCTCGCGGCAGGCGCCGCCCAGAAGCTGATAAAGCGGCAGACCGGCGATCTTGGCCTTGATGTCCCACAGCGCCATGTCGACCGCAGCGATGGCGGTCATGGTCACCGGGCCGCGTCGCCAATAGGCGCCGCGATAAAGATATTGCCAGATGTCCTCGATTCCGTGCGCGTCGCGCCCGATCAGGCAGGGAATTACATGGTCTTCCAGATAGCTGACCACCGCCAGTTCGCGACCGTTCAACGTGGCGTCGCCGACGCCGTAAACGCCCTGATCGGTCTCGATCTTCAGCGTGACGAAGTTACGACCAGGACAGGTGACGATGACCCTGGCGGCGCGAATGCGGACAGGCTGGGTCATACCTAAGTCGTATGAGGCGGGCGTATTTACTGCAGGCAACATGAGAAATTATACCAAAACAGGCGCCCTCATGGCGCACATCATTGGTTTGACCAATGCACGATCCTGGCGCAGGCATCAAGTCAAAACATTGAAGGCGAACCAACGAGTAGCCCATTATCTTAAAATTTTACATGTAATTTCAAGGATATAATGCCTTATGCCGCTGGAACTTTTACGAAGTGGGCTGTGGTTGGAAATCCACGCATCGCCGTCATCACTGAAAAATCGGACAAGATGGCAAATTTATTGGTAAGGCCAAATTGACAAAATAGAGTCATTTAATTACACCACTAACTCAATGTGAGCGATAACATTTCGACAATTTCGCCCGCATGCGGCCAAACCGCGGACATAAACAGGGTA
>DATMTF010000156.1:0-2087 GCA_035565015.1 Asticcacaulis sp.
CGGGTTTGTGTTTAAAATCGCTGTTCGGACGGATCGGGTTTCTTTCCCTTTTTCATGACCCGGAACGTCTGGCGATTTTAAAGCGCCTTCTTAAATGTGGCATTGTTTGGAAGGCACTGGCCTTTAAACCCGATGGACCCCTGGTTCATCGGGCTTTTTTTTGCGCCGTCAGCGCAATTCCCGATCCGACTCGCGACGCACCAGCTCGAACGGCAGGAGGCGCGCCGCGTCGCGCAGGGCGACGCCCTCACCCGCATCGGCGCGCGACAACAGGATATCGGCGGCGGCGTAGGCCAGATCGGCGACCGGCTGGCGGATGGTGGTCAGGTGCGGCCAGATGATCATGGCGCCGGGATTGTCGTCGAAGCCGACCACCGAGACCTGATCGGGCACGCGCACGCCGTGCTGCTGGGCGTAGGCCATGACGCCGAACGCCATGTCGTCATTACTGGCGAAGACGGCGCTGGGCAGGTCGTCCGCCGCCGCGAACAGGGCTTTCGCCGCCGCCTGTCCCGACGCGAAGCTGTTGAAGCCTTGCGCGATATGGTTCGGACGCGGCGTCAGCCCCGCCTCCTTCATGGCGCGCTGATAGCCTTCATAGCGGCGGTGCGACGAACCGTGTTCGGGATGGCCGCGCACGAAGCCGATATCGCGATGGCCGCGACCCAGCAGATAGCGCGTCATATCGTAGGCCGCCTGCACGTCGTCCATATCGACATAGGCCGAGCGTCCTGCAAAGGTGGTCGGCGTCACCCGCACATAAGGAACCCCCGCCGCCTCGACGGCGTCCAGCACCTGCCCCATATCGCACAAAGGCGGGGTCAGGATCACCCCGTCCAGCCGGATGGTGGCTAAAAGGCTGGCTATGGCGCGGCCAAGATCGGGCGCCAGGCTGTCCTGCGGTTCGGACAGGACGTGATAGCCGCCCAGACGGCAGCGGCGGATGACGCCCTCCTGCGTGTCGATCACATAGCTGGAGGACGGGTTGTCGTACAGAAGTCCGATCAGGAAAGACCGCGATCCGGCCAGCGAGCGCGCCAAAAGGTTGGGACGATAGTGCAAAAGCGCCGCCGCCTCCTTGACCTTGCTGCGCGTCTCCTCGCGCACGTTCGGCTCATTGTTCATGACGCGCGACACGGTCTTGATCGACACACCCGCCAGCCGCGCCACGTCATTGATGGTCGAGACCGCGCCGCTCATCGGCGTCATCGCCTCGCGCTGGCCTGAACCCGTATTCTGCGTCACCCCGGAGCCCGTTCTGATAATGGGCGCGCGATGCGACTCGCGCGCCATCCGAAATTGGTCCGACTAACTGCCGCTTCCATGACAGCTTTGTCAACCGCAATCAGGGCGTGTTTTCAGGCACTTAAACGAAGTCTTGTCCTGCGGTTGTCCGCAGGACCACAGCCGCCTTGGTCAGCCCTTCTTGCCGAAGCTTGCCACCGCCTCGGCGGACAGGCGGGTGATTTCGGCCCAATTGCCCTCGGCCATCGCCTTTTCCGGCGCGACCCAGGAGCCGCCGACGCACAATACGTTCTTCAGCGCCAGGAAGTCGGCGGCGTTCTTTTCCGACACGCCGCCGGTCGGGCAGAACTTCGCCTGCGGCAGCGGACCGCCGATGCCCTTCAGGTAAGGAACGCCGCCCGCCGGGACCGCCGGAAAGAATTTCAGGTGGGTAAAGCCCCATTCCAGCGCCTTCATCACCTCGGACGAGGTCGCCACGCCGGGCAGCAGCGGCAGGGCGTCCTGATGCGCCAGCGTCTTGGTCAGGCCGGGCGAGACGAGGAATTTGGCCCCCGCCTTGGCGGCCTTTTCGGCGTCCTTGGGCGTCAGCACCGTACCGGCGCCAACCACGGCGTCGGGGCGCTCTTTGGCGATCAGCTTGATCGCGTCGAGCGCGCAGTCGGTGCGCAGGGTGATTTCCAGCACCCGGATGCCGCCCGCCAGCAGCGCGTCCGCCAGCGGCAGGGCCTGATCCAGCGACGGGATCACCATGACCGGCAATACCGGCCCCATGGTCATGAACTTTTCGATATCGGGATGGGTGCTCATGGATATTTCCTCATCTTCTCCTCCCCATTTATGGG
>DATMTF010000157.1:0-4942 GCA_035565015.1 Asticcacaulis sp.
GGAAAAGCGCTCTAGGCGTCGGCGTCGGCTTTAGCAGATTTAAAGTCTCACCGGCGTTTTTCTCGCGTAACAAGTCTTTGACTTACGCGACGTTTGCTCATACCTAGCGTCGTCACAAAAGAAACGGCGTAAATTCTGCGCTGACAATAAATAAGTTGCACAAGCAACAAATTGCCACAGTATTCAAAGTGAGGACTTCATCGTGGGCTTAAAGCTTGCCATTCCCGCCGAGACCTGGTCGGGGGAGACGCGCGTCGCCGCCACGCCTGACACGGTCAAGGTCTGGACCGCCGCCGGTCACGACGTGCAGGTGCAGTCGGGCGCAGGCCTGGGCGCCGCCCTGCCTGACGCCGCCTACAGCGCCGTCGGCGCCACCGTTGTCAAAGACGCCAAAACCGCCCTCAAAGACGCCGACATCGTCCTCAAGGTGCGCGGCCCGTCACCGGACGAGATCAAGGCGCTGAAACCCGGCGCCATCGTCGTCGCTATGCTCGATCCGCACCGCGAGCGCGGCACGCTCGATGCGCTGGCGGCGCAGAAGGCGACGGCCTTCGCGATGGAGTTCGTGCCGCGCATCACTCGCGCTCAGGTCATGGACGTGCTGTCCTCGCAGGCCAACCTCGCCGGTTATCGCGCGGTGATCGAAGCTGCGTCGGCTTACGGCAAGGCGTTTCCGATGATGATGACGGCGGCGGGCACGGTCGCTCCGGCCAAGGTCTTCATCATGGGCGTCGGCGTCGCAGGGCTACAGGCCATCGCTACCGCCCGTCGCCTCGGCGCGGTCGTGTCGGCGACGGATGTGCGTCCGGCTACGAAAGAACAGGTTGAATCGCTCGGCGCCAAGTTCCTCGCCGTCGAAGACGAAGAGTTCAAAAACGCCCAGACCGCCGGTGGCTACGCCAAGGAAATGTCCGCCGAGTACAAGGCCAAGCAGGCTGCCCTGACCGCGTCGCACATCGCCAAACAGGACATCGTCATCACCACGGCTCTGATCCCCGGACGGCAGGCGCCGATTCTGGTCACCAAAGAGATGGTGGCCTCGATGAAGCCCGGTTCGGTGCTGATCGACCTGGCCGCGCCGCAGGGCGGCAATGTCGAAGGCTGCGTCGCCGACGAGGTCGTGGATGTCAACGGCGTCAGGATCATCGGCTTCTCCAATATCGTCGCCAGCATCGCCGCTGACGCCTCGGCGCTCTACGCCAAAAACCTCAAGGCGTTTGTCGAACTGCTGCTGAACAAGGACGGCCAACTGGCGCCCGACATGGAGGATGAAATCCTCAAGGCCGCGCTGGTCACCCAAGACGGCGCCGTCGTCCACCCCAATCTTTCAAAGTAAGGAGATCCGGATATGGAAGCCGTCGATCCCACCATCTTCCGCCTCGCCATCTTCGTCCTGGCGATCTTTGTCGGCTATTATGTCGTGTGGAGCGTCACCCCCGCCCTGCACACGCCGCTGATGGCCGTCACCAACGCCATTTCCTCGGTCATCATCGTCGGCGCGCTGATCGCCGCCGCCGCGTCGGCTTCCGGCGCGGGCGGAAGCGTATGGGTTTCCAAGGGCGCGGGCGGCCTCGCCTCCATGCTGGCCGCCGTCAACATCTTCGGCGGCTTCATGGTCACGCGCCGTATGCTGGCCATGTACAAGAAGAAAGATAAGCCGAAGGCGGAGGGCAAGTGATGGATATTGCTAATTTTTCCGCGCTCGCCTACCTCGTTTCCGGCGTTCTGTTCATCCTGGCCCTGCGTGGCCTGTCCTCGCCGGAAACCTCGCGCAAGGGCAATCTTTACGGCATGACCGGCATGGCCATCGCCGTCGGCGTCACGCTTCTGAGCCTGCTCACCAAGGGCGACCTCGACCCGGTCACCATCGTCATCATCCTGTGCGGCATTGCGGTCGGCGGCATTGTCGGCTCGATCATCGCCAACAAGGTGGCCATGACGCAGATGCCGCAACTGGTCGCCGCCTTCCACAGCCTCGTCGGCATGGCGGCCTGCATGGTCGCGGTCGGGGCGCTCTACGCGCCGCGCGCCTTCGGCATTGACGATGGGCTGGACGGCATCAAGACGCAAAGCCTGATCGAGCTGTCGCTGGGCTGCGCTATCGGCGCCATCACCTTCACCGGCTCGGTCATCGCCTTCGCCAAGCTGAACGGCAATATGTCGGGCGCGCCGATCATCCTGCCCGCGCGCCATGTGATCAACATCGTACTGGGTCTCGCGGTCGTGGCGCTGATCGGCGTGCTGATCGCCACGCACGGCTTGGCCGCCTGGGCCTTCTGGGGCATTTTCGCTATCGCCCTGGTGCTGGGCGTGACCCTGATCATTCCGATCGGCGGCGCGGACATGCCGGTCGTCGTGTCGATGCTCAACTCCTATTCAGGCTGGGCGGCGGCGGCCTTGGGCTTCACGCTGGAGAATATCGCCCTGATCATCACCGGCGCGCTGGTCGGCTCGTCCGGCGCCATCCTCAGCTATATCATGTGCAAGGGCATGAACCGCAGCTTTATCAGCGTCATTCTCGGCGGCTTTGGCGGCGAGACCGCAACCGCCGCCGGGGGGAAGGTTGAAACCCGCCCTGTCAAACAAGGCTCGGCGGACGATGCGGCCTTCATCATGAAGAACGCCTCCAAGGTCATTATCGTGCCGGGCTACGGCATGGCGGTGGCCCAGGCCCAGCACGCCTTACGCGAAATGGCCGACAAGCTGAAGGAGGAAGGCGTCGAGGTCAAAGACGCCATCCATCCGGTGGCGGGCCGCATGCCCGGTCATATGAACGTGCTGCTGGCCGAAGCCAATGTGCCTTATGACGAGGTGTTCGAGCTTGAGGACATCAATTCGGAGTTCGCCACGGCGGACGTCGCCTTCGTTATCGGGGCCAATGACGTCACCAATCCGGCGGCCAAGACCGACCCGGCCTCGCCCATCTTCGGCATGCCGATCCTTGACGTCGAAAAGGCGCGCACCGTGCTGTTCATCAAGCGCGGCATGAGCGCCGGCTATGCGGGGGTCGAAAACGAACTCTTCTTCCGCGACAATACGATGATGCTGTTTGGCGACGCGAAAAAGATGGTTGAGGGCATCGTCAAGTCGCTGTAACGCGCTCAAAAATCCAAGCCATGTAACGGGGCGGTCGTAAGATCGCCCCGTTCAGCTTCCATTCAGTCTTAAATTCTTATAACGGGCTCCATAGATTGTGAGTCCGGTAACCGATGGATTGGAATCTGATGAAATTTGCGTTCAAGCCCGCCGTTCTGCTGACCTCCGCCGCCCTGCTGCTGGCTGCGCCCGTCTTGGCGGCGCCCAAGCTGCCGCCCGCGACCAGCGCCAACGGCATGGTGACGCAAAGCGCCTCGGCGTCCGACGCCTTTCCCGGCTATAAGGGCTTCCTGAACCTGTCCCCCGCAGAGCGCAGCCAGATCGACGTCTATTATCTGCTGCGCATCAAGCGCTGCGACGCTTCCAAAGTCAGCGCCTCTCTGATCGACAATGGCCGCACGATCCCGCTGCACATCGCGCCGGACGGGCGCATCACGCCTTTGCCGACGCGCGCTCAGCTCAATAATGGCGCAACCGTCTCCACTGTACGCCCGGAAAGCTGCACCGTGGCTATGAAGCTCAAGGTCACCACGCAGCAGGGCCTGAAGACCAGCTATGACGCAAGGAGCCTGGCGCAAGGCGTCGATCAGGGTAACAGCGCCATGCGCAAGATTGCAGGCATCCTGGCCATAGGTCTCGATAAACTCGACCGCATCTATTTCATCGGCGGCGGCGACGGCGTCGCGGTTATGAGCAATGGACAGAAGCAATCTTTGCCACGCACCTCCGGCAAGGGCGAATATCCCTCAGGCACGCCCTACTACGTCCCCGGTCAAATACGCGGCGCCGTCCGGATAGAGCTGTCTCAGACGCCATCCAATGTGCTTTACGATACGAACTAAATCGTCCTATTCGGCGACGCTGCCCATAAGCCTGCGCGACTCGACATACATGCCGAGCCAGCCGCCGGCAAAGGCGCAGGCGCCGACGACCGTCGGGCACAGCACGAACAGGGCCACGTCGTTGGGAAGACTCAACAGGTCGATCCAATCATAGGCGACCAGCAGAATACCGACGATCCAGGCCGGAAACTGACCCGCCCGCCCCATGCGCACGGCGCAATAGCCGCCCGCCAGCGCGCCGACCGCCCAGGTCAGCGGGATGACAATGAACAACTGCACGATCACCGTCTTCATTAATGCGGCCTTTTCGGCGCCCTGCACCATGTAAAGGCCTGGCGGGAACGGGAACATCTGATCCAGCGCATATTTGGCGATGGCGTACACCACCATGCCCAGCAAAAGACCGCACAGCACGCCTAAAACCACCACCAGCACCTGCCGCGTCTTGGCGTCGCTCCATTCGCTGAGCCAGTCCTGAAAACGGCTGAGAGCGGTCGGTTTCATGCGATGTCCCCTGTGGCGCGCCAACCGTCTATGGATCGGCAAGATGACAGTCTTAACACAATTTAATCCGCAGGCGAATCCTTTGGTTCGCGCACCGGGCGCGGGCGGCCCGATTCGTCTATGGCGACGAAGGTGAAGACCGCCTCGGTGACGCGCGTCTTCTGCTCACCCTCGCGCGGACGGCGATAGGCATCCACCTTCATGCGCATTGAAGTGCGTCCGACCGACAGCATTTTCGCATAGACCGT
Organism: Asticcacaulis sp.; assembly: GCA_035565015.1. GTDB lineage: Bacteria > Pseudomonadota > Alphaproteobacteria > Caulobacterales > Caulobacteraceae > Asticcacaulis. The sequence continues at coordinate 4,691 of DATMTF010000157.1, forward strand.
CACCTCGTCGCCAACCTGCACCGGCGTCAGGAAGACCATGCCGTCCACCGCAATGGTGGCGACGCGCCCCTGCGAATAGCGGGCGGCGATATTGCCCGCCGCAAGGTCCATCATCGACATCAGCCAGCCGCCGAAAATATCGCCCGACGGGTTGGTGTCGGCGGGCATGGCGGTGGTGAGAATGCCAAGATCGGCGGGATCGGGCAGTTCGGACGGATCGGATACGGACTTGACCATGGACGCCCCTCAGAC
>DATMTF010000158.1:0-2742 GCA_035565015.1 Asticcacaulis sp.
GTCCTGCTGAGTCTGAGCGCGCTTCTGGCCGCCTGCCATAAGGCGCCGACAAAGCCCGCCGAAACGCCGGTCATACCGCCTCCTGCCCCGCCGCCGCCCTTGCAGCCCCTGCCGGCGCGCGCGCCCGGCCTGTGGCGCACCATCCTGACCGAGACCGGCAGCGCCGAGGCGCCGCAAAGCCTCGATATCTGCATCGACGCGCAGGTGGACAAACATCTGGGCGTGCTCGGCAACGATCTCAGCGGCGATGCCTGCACCGAAAGGGGCTACCGACCGCAGGGCGACGGCAGCCTGGGCTTTCTGGCCGAATGCCACACCGGCGAAGGCGTGGTGACCGAATATTCCGGCTCGATCGACGGCGATTACACACACGACTACACGATGAAGGTGCGGCTTCAGACTACCGGCGCCAATCTCAACCGCGTCGCGACCTATGACATCGCCTCAAAACGCATCGGCGCCTGCGCATCCGGTCAGAAGCCGGGCGACGTGATCAGCGACGGCGTCAAGGTCAACCTGTTCGACATGGCTGGACTGGGCGCCGGACTGGGCAAGGATAAGGGTAAATCCGCTGACGGGGATAAGTCCGCCGCTGCGCCGGAGGGCGGCGATTAATTATACCAGCCACGTCTTCGGATTGGGCAGGGGGCGGAAATAGAGCAGGTGGTTGAAGCCCATGATGGCGCGGCCCACCGTATAGCCGAGGCAGATCAGCACCAGACCCAGTATAACGATATTCACGGTTAATGAGGTCACGCCGTGCTTCTGCACGACGGTATAGAGCGCGGCGCTCAGCACGACCGGGACGATGGCGAACCAGAAGGAGCGGACCTGAAACTGATAATGGCTCCGGATCCAGTCGGGCGCCTTGTCCTCGGCGAAGTTGGCCATGATCAGGGCCAGAACGCCGGTCAGGCCGAAGGTCAGCACCATGAAGAAGATCAGGATGTAGTTCAAAAAGGCGGGCAGGCGCGCGTCGGAGGCGAAGCTTTTGATGTGTTCGGTCAGCGTTTTTTCGGCCATGCCTGATCCCCTTTTGCCCATTCAGCCTAGTACGGCTTCGTCATGCTGCATAGCAAAAACTACGCCTCGACATTCGGGACCAGAGCAATCAGGTCGGTGACGCCGATATCGAGATCGGTCTGGCTGAGCAGGGTGGTGATCTGGCCGCGGTGGTGGGTCTGGTGGTTGAAGACGTGGCTGAGGACGAGGCCGAGCGTCTTGGTGAAGGGCAGGCCTTTGGTGTTGTGATAGCTGAGCGGTCCGGCGATGTCAGCGTCGCTCAGGGCCTCGATGAAGGCGATCAGGGCGGCGTCGATCCGCTCCCGCACCGGTTTGTAATCGTCAAGCGTCGGATAGGGCAGATCGTTGAGCGCGGCGGGTTTGGGCAGGTCGTCAATGGCCGCCAGCGACTCGCCGAACGGAAACGGGCGGATGCGGCGCAGCCACATCAGGTCGGCCACGACCAGATGGTTCATGGTGCCGAGGATCGAGCCGAAAAAGGCGCCGCGGTCTTCGAGCAGGGCCTCTTCGGGCAGACCTTCGACCAAGGCGATCAGCCTGGCGTTCATCGTCTGGTTATAGCGCGCCATCAGGCGCAGATGCTCTTTGTAGGCCAGCATGTTCAATCCCTTTCCATCACCACGCAGACGCCCGCGGCTTCGGCGTCGGCCAGGGCTTCGGGCTTGCGGATGGTGACTTCTATGCGCGTGACGTGGGGCAGGCCGAGCAGGCCGCGCGCCAGGTCTTCGGCCAGGGTCTCGACCAGCTTGATATGGCCGCGCGCGATGATGGCGCGCGCCGTTTCGCCGACCATTTCGTAGTTGAGCGTGTCCTTGAGCAGGCGAATTTCGTGCAGGCCGAGGTCGAACACCGCGTCGATGATCAGCGGCTGTTCGCGACCGTGTTCGTGGTCATAGACGCCGATCGCCGCCAAGACCTTCAGACCCTTCACGAAGACGCGGCGGCGGGTCAGCATGTCAGAGCCTTTCCCAGTTCTCGACCGGCAGCAGGTCGTTCATGCTCATATCGGCGCGGTGGGTCCAGTCGCCGAGATTGACCGTGCAGGTCGCCAGATCGGCGGGGGTCAGGATGACGCTGTTGGTCGGCGTCTCCTCGATCTCAAGCCGCACGCATTCAAAGTCCGGCACATGCACGGCCATGATGGCGTTAAGCTTCATATAGAGGGCGGCGGCGACGGCTTCGGTGGTCGGGTCGCCCTGAATGACCAGCAGGCGCGGCAGGATATCCGGCTCATGCGCGCGGAAATAGCCGATCATCGGATCGTCGTGGCCAAGCTGAAACGCATGGTCGAGGCTGACATCGACGAAGCGGTGCCACTGCTTTTTCAGATTGGAGAAGTTCTCGGCATAGTTGGCGCCGCCCCAGTCGAACGGCTTGCCGGGTCTGGTCTGAAGATCGACGCAGACGAATTCGTTATGGCCATGCGGAGTCGCGCACTTCGAATCGCGGTCGAAGCGCAGGCGGTGGGCCATGGAAAAGCGGCGTTTGAACTGGATCAGCATGCTGGAAACCCTATGCGGGCCTTCAACAGCAAAGCGCGGGCGGAGTCAATGCGGGAGGTGGGGGAGGGTCGATCGTCAAGAGCGCGTATGTGGCTGAGGCTTCCCCCCTTCCGTCAGCGCCTCCGGCGTCGCCACCTTCCCCGTAAACGGGGAAGGATGAGGGAGTCTAATCTCTCCCTGCGAAGCCGGGAGGAGGGCAGACTCAAGGCGGCGGTAG
>DATMTF010000159.1:0-9322 GCA_035565015.1 Asticcacaulis sp.
GGGGTCAATTGACCCCGCGCCCCATAACTTACAGGATGCTCTGCCCGGTCTTCGCCCAGTCGGCCAGAAACGTTTCCAGCCCCTTGTCGGTCAGCGGATGCTTGAACATATCCTTGAAGGCTTGCGGCGGCAGGGTGGCGCAGTCCGCGCCCGCCAGAGCGGCCTCGGCAATATGCGACGTGGTGCGTAAGGACGCTGCCAGAATCTCGGTGTCGAAGTCGTAATTGTCATAGACCTGACGGATATCGTGGATCAGTTGCATCCCGTCCGCGCCCTGATCGTCGAGACGGCCCACAAACGGCGACACGAAGGTCGCGCCCGCCTTGGCCGCCAGCAGCGCCTGATTGACCGAGAAGCACAGGGTCACATTGGTCATCAGACCCTGCGCCGAAAATTCCTTGGTCGCCTTCAGGCCCTCAATGGTGAGCGGAACCTTGATCACCACGTTCGAGGCGATCTTGGCCAGCTTTTCGCCTTCCTTGATCATGGTCGGGGCATCGGTCGCGGCCACTTCCGCCGAGATCGGGCCGTCGATCAGCTCGCAGATCTCCTTGATGACCTCGAACATGTTGCGCCCGGACTTGGCGATGATGGTCGGGTTGGTGGTGACGCCGTCGATCAGGCCGGTTTCTTTCAGCTCGGCGAGGACTTTCGTATCGGCGGTATCGGCGAAAAGCAGCATGAGCTATTCCTGTGTAAGGAAGCATCCCTGAGCGCGTTTGTCAGGAATAGCTTTCATTGAAGACGGATTTGTGATTATGGAAGCGCCTTAAATCCCCGCTCCCGTAAACTCAAGTACTTTGTTCATGACCACATCGTCATCGCAACCCAGCGTCGGTTTTGTCTCCCTCGGCTGCCCTAAGGCGCTGGTCGATTCCGAGCGCATCCTGACCCGCCTGCGCGGCGAAGGCTATGCGACCTCAGCCTCCTATGGCGGGGCCGATGTGGTGGTGGTCAATACCTGCGGCTTCCTCGATTCCGCCAAGGAAGAAAGCCTCAACGCCATCGGCGAGGCGCTGAACGAGAACGGCAAGGTGATCGTCACCGGCTGCATGGGCGGCGAGGCTGACCTGATCCGCGAGCGCTTCCCCAATGTCGCCGCCATCACCGGCGCGCATCAGTATGACGCGGTCATGGACGCGGTTCACAACATCGTCCCGCCCAAGCCCGATCCGTTCCGCCCGCTGATCCCCGAAAACGATCCAGGCGTGCATCTGACGCCGAAACACTATGCGTACTTGAAAATTTCCGAAGGCTGCGATCACCGCTGCACCTTCTGCATCATCCCTAGTTTACGCGGCGATCTGGCTTCGCGTCCGGTGGCGGAGGTCTTACGCGAAGCCGAAAAGCTGGCGCAGGCGGGGGTGAAGGAACTGCTGGTCGTGTCGCAGGACACCTCGGCCTATGGCCTCGACATCAAATACGCCCAGAGCGAATGGCGCGGCCAGAACTGGGACGCTTCGTTTGAAGACCTGTCGCGCGGACTTGGCGAACTCGGAATCTGGGTGCGGATGCACTATGTCTATCCGTACCCGCATGTGAACGCGGTCATTCCGCTGATGGCGGAGGGCAAGATCCTGCCCTATCTCGACATTCCGTTCCAGCACGCAAGCCCGAAGATTCTGAAAGCTATGAAGCGTCCGGGCAATCAGGACAAGACGCTGCAACGCATCGAATCGTGGCGCGAGGTCTGCCCCGACATCACCCTGCGCTCGACCTTCGTGGTCGGCTTTCCGGGCGAGACCGAGGCCGATTTCAACCTGCTGCTCGACTGGCTGGAGGCGGCGCAGCTCGACCGCGTCGGCGCCTTCGCCTATGAGAATGTCACCGGCGCAGCGGCGCAAGGATTGCCCGATCATGTGCCGGAGGAGGTCAAGCAGGACCGCCTCGCGCGCTTCATGGCGGTCGCCTCGCGCATTTCGGCGCAGAAGCTGCAAGCCAAGGTCGGGCGCGTCGAAGACTGCCTGGTTGATGATATTCGCAATGACGGGACCGCGATTGCGCGCACAAAGGGCGATGCGCCGGAGATCGACGGCCATATCTTCCTGAAAGGCTTTACCGGCCTGAAGGCGGGCGATCTGGTCAAGGCGAAAGTCACCCGCGCCGACGCCTACGACCTGTGGGGCGAGCCGGAAGGGCTGATCAAGCTCAACCGCGTGCCGGGCGCGGTGCAGAAGAAGCGGATGCACACGCTGATTTCACGGGTGTAGGCTGAAACCACGGGGGCGGCGTGAAATTTCCAAAACTGACCGTTGCGCTCACCGGCCTTGCGCTGCTGGCGGGCCTGATCGGCTGGGACTGGCGCGAAGCGCGGCGCAATGCCGATGCGCGGCTGGCGATGGGACATGTGATGTATTCGCGTGGCTGTTCGGGGTGTTTCCGAACGCCTGAGACCAAATCGGATTTTCAGCTCGACCTTTTCGGCGACGGCACGGTCATTTATCAGGAAAAAGCTGACAGCGACGGCAGAAGCTTTGTCACCCATGTCGATAGCGCCGCCGCCAAGGCGCTGATCAGGCAGATGAACACCGACGCCGTGTCCCGAACCTCCCCACCGACTTCGGGCGCAGATGCGCCTTACTGCTATGTGGATTTCTACATCGACGACATGGGCCGCGTAAGCGGATGCTCCGTGCTGACAACTGACGAATTGGGCAATGTACATCTTCTTCAAGAATTGCCTCTGCTCGGTAAGCTGGAAGACCTGGTGAATCTAAAGCGCCTGCAATCTTTCGATCACAACCATCCGCCTGACGGCATTTCCGTCTATCCATCGTCAACGCAACATTCGGTGCTGTTCTTTTGGCGGCTATCGCCGCCACCGCCGCCCCCGAATAACAGCCATTAAGCCGCATTGCCTGCGCGCCTTGGGCTGGGCTAAGGTCCGGCGAAAAAGGGAACACATCTTATGGGCTCACGCGAACCGATCCGGTCCATTGTTATTGTCGGGGGCGGCACATCTGGCTGGATGACGGCGGCGTCTTTGGCGCAGCGGCTGGCGCAGCGCGATGTGCGCATCACCTTGGTGGAATCGTCCGCCATCGGCACGATCGGGGTCGGCGAGGCGACCGTGCCGGCGATCCGCAGCTATTTCGCCTCGCTGGGCCTTGACGCCTTCGAGGTGATGAAGGCGACCAATGGCTCATTCAAGTTAGGCATCGAGTTCGACGGTTGGCGCGAGGCCGGGCATCGCTTCTTCCATTCGTTCGGGCGCTATGGCCTGCCCGGTGGGCCGGTCGAGTTTCACCATATCTGGCAAAGGCTGCGCGAAGCGGGCGAGCCGTGGCCGCTCAGCGACTACTGCCTCGGCGACGCCATGGCCTATGCCGGGCGTTTCCGCCCGCAGGATCCGCAGGCGCGCGGCGATTTCCTCATCTATGACTGGGCCGTGCATTTCGATGCGGGCCTGTTTGCGCGGTTGCTGCGCGGCTATGCCGAACAGCGCGGCGTGACGCGCATCGATGCGAAGGTCACCGAGGTCGTCCAGCAGCCGGAAACCGGCTTTGTCGAGCGGGTGAGGCTGGACAGCGGCGCCGAGGTCGCGGGCGATCTGTTTATCGACTGCTCCGGTTTTCGCGGCCTGCTGATTCAGGGCGCCCTACAGGCCGGGTTCAACGACTGGAGCCATTGGCTGCCGTGCGACCGCGCCGTCGCGATCCCCTGTCGTCATCCGCAGAACGATCCGTTCCTGCCGCTGACGCGCTCAAAGGCGATGACGGCGGGCTGGACGTGGCGGATTCCGTTGCAGCATCGCGTCGGCAACGGCTATGTCTATGCTTCAAGCCAGATCGGCGATGATGAGGCCGAGGCGGCTTTGCGCGCCGAGCTGGACGGCGAGGCGATGGGCGAGCCGAATTTCGTGCGCTTTACGGCGGGTCACGCCAAAAAGCTGTGGGACCGCAATGTGGTGGCCATCGGCCTGTCGGGCGGGTTTCTGGAGCCGCTGGAATCGACCAGCATCACCTTGATTCAGGTCGGCATCGACAAGCTGTTGCAACTGTTTCCGAACCGCGATTGCGCTCCGGCTCTGGCGGAGGAATATAACCGCCGCGCGGGGCTGGAATATGAGCGCATCCGCGACTTCATCATCCTGCATTACTGGGCCAATAAGCGACAGGACGGCGCGCTGTGGCGGGCGTGCCGCGAGATGGAGATTCCCGACACTTTGCGGGCCAAATACGAAGCGTGGAAGGCGCGCGGCGTCTTCGTGCGCTACGATCACGACAGCTTCTTCGATCCGTCCTGGCTGTGCATGTGGGACGGGTTCGACATCCGCCCCGACGCCTATGATCCGTTCACGGATAACTTCCCGCTGAGCGATCTGACGTCGGTGTGCGCCAATATGCGCCGCGATGTGAAGGCGATCGCGAACGACGCGCCGAGCCATGCAGACTTTATCCGGCAGTATTGCGCGGCGAAGGCGGGGTGAGGATTTATCCGCAGATTACGCAGATTGCGCAGATTTTTCAGCGCGCTGTGATCGGGCTTTGCGCTGATCTGAGTGGCGCTTCGCGCCAAGAATCGTTTGTCGGTTTCCTGCGCGTGACGTGAAGGCGCGGCCTCATCTGTGTAATCTGCGTAATCTGTGGATTACGCCACCTGCACCAGGCGGCGTTGCGTGCGTTCGCCGAGGTCGGCGAACCATTGTTTCGGGTCGAGCGCGACCTCGTCATTGAGCGCCAGCGACTCCCACGGAATACGCGGGGTCGGGCGTTCCGAGGCGGCGATGATGGCGCGCAGCTCCGCCGCCGAGGTCACGCCGACGATAGCCGACGACACGCCGTCGATGTTCAGCGCATAGGACAGGGCCGCATGCAGCGGATCGGCGCCGCATTCGGCCATGATGCGGCGCACGCGCGACAGATGCGGGCCGATGGCGGTCAGATTGCCGGGCAGGGCTTCGCGCGGCAGGAACAGAAGGCCCTGCAAAAAGACTTCGCGAATCTGCACCTCGACGCCGAGATCGGCGATGGCCCTGATCTCGCCGGAGCGCACCAGACGCTGATCGAGGATCGAGGCCGGAACCTGCATCAGGTCGGGCTTGAAGCGTCTGGCCAGCAGGAGCGGCTGGTCGGCGTGCGCAGCGGAAATGCCGATCTTGCTGATCAGCCCTTCTGATTTAAGCTTTTCCAGCCGCGCCCACAGGGCGTCGCCCTGCTCTCCCGTCAGGTCTTCGGCGCGATCGACCAGGGCGGCGTGGGCGCGCGCCAGACCCATATGATCGACGCTGCGGCGCAGGCGCGATTCCACCCAGTCGAGGCCCTTGTCCAGCGGCAGGGTGCGGATCTGCGGCTTGAACGGCGACGGAAACGGCCAGTTGCGCCCGACGATGCGCTCGACGTCGCCGTCATACCAGGCGGCGTCCAGAGCCAGCACCTTGCAGTCGGCGGCCAGTTGCAGAATTTGACGCGCCTCATCCTCGCCCACGCGCCCGCGCGTGTTCGATATGCCGTAGTCGCCGCCAAATTGCGCGGTCCCCAGACCGAGGATGGCTGTCATGCCGTTTGCTTATTCCAAAATTAACCCTACGCCTTAACCTCGGCGTAACGGCTGGAATGTGCGGCTGAAATCCTGAAGAAGGTCTTTACGCGCGATAAAAAACCGATGCGGTTCGATTATTTTTTGGTAATGAATTCGATGGGTTAACGCAGATTAACCGCTATGACCGAAAGGTAAACCGCATCAGATGTCGAAATGGCGCTGGCGGTCTTCGAGCGAGGTCACGGTGACGCCCATATCGGAGACATAGCCGTTGTTGAGCGCATAGACCCAACCGTGCAGGGCCAGGGGCTGGCCTTCGCGCCATGCCCGCAGAATGATCGGGTTGACGCTGAGATTGCGCACCTGTTGCTTGACGTTCAACTCGCACAGGCGGTCGAACTTGTCATTGTCTTCCAGCGCGTCGAGTTCGTGCTGGTGCGCGTGGGCGACTTCGCGGATCGGCGACAGCCAGTGGTCGATCAGGCTGTCTCCGTTCGATTCCAGCGAGGCGCGCACCCCGCCGCAGCCATAATGGCCGACGACGAGGATGTGCTTGACCTTCAGAACCTGCACCGCAAACTGCAACACGCTCAGGCAGCTTGAATCCTGCGGCGGGGTCAGGTTGGCGATATTGCGATGGACGAACATCTCGCCCGGATCGAGATCAACGATTTCGGTGGCGGGGACGCGCGAGTCGGAACAACCGATCCATAAATATTCGGGCGATTGCTGGGCGACGAGGCGGCGGAAGAACTGCGGGTCGATCTCGGTCTTGCGATGCGACCAGCGGCGGTTGTTCTCGATAAGCGCGTCCAGCATGAAACCTGTTCTCCCAAACCTCAAATCGCGGCGACCTATAAACCGCGCAGCCTGTGGATCAAGTCTTTTCGCTGCTGACGCTAAGCTTTATGCGCGATCAGGGCCGCCAAGCCGTGTGTCAGGCCGTGCTTCAGGCAGCCGAAAGCGCCGTCCAGCGCCGCGCCCGCCTTTTCAAACGAGCCGTAGCGCAGGGCGAGGATGATCACCACGACGCCGAGCAGGCCCAGCAGGGCCTCAAAGATATTGATCGCGATCTGCACGGGGCGGATGCGTGGACGGCGGGCATAGGAGGTCAGGCCGGCCGAAGGGCCTTCCGGCGCGCGCGCGGGTGCGGGAAATTTCATGTTCAGGCCCCTTCCTCGATCGAAGGCGAAGCTTAACTGCAAATCCGGCGACCCGCCAGAGGTTAACGACAGAGGCTGCAATGGGGGGCGGCTATGGCGGCGGCAACAGGCTTGCCAATAACTGCGATATTGGTCAAATGGGGGTCATAAAACGGATCAGGCAGGATGACAGGGGCGAAAGTGTCGGAAACCAAGGGCTTTGGCGGATTGAAAACCATTGTGGCGGCCTCGGCGGCGGGCACCACGTTTGAATGGTATGACTTCTTCATTTTCGGCACGCTGACCGCGACCATTGCGAAGAACTTCTTCGCCAATGCCGGGGCGCTGGGCGTCATTCTGGCCCTGGCCACCTTCGCGGTCGGCTTCATCGCCCGACCGATCGGCGCGCTGGTCTTCGGGCATATCGGCGACCGCAAAGGGCGTAAGGGGACGTTTCTTTACACCATTCTCGTCATGGGGCTGGCCACCATCGCCATCGGCCTTCTGCCGACCCATGCGCAGATCGGCAATGCGGCGCCGCTGCTGCTGGTGGGATTGCGCATCGTTCAGGGCTTTGCGCTGGGCGGCGAATATGGCGGCGCAGCCATCTATGTCGCCGAACACGCCCCGGCGGGCAAGCGTGGCCAGTTCACCGGCTGGATCCAGACCTCGGCGGCCTTCGGCCTGATCGCCGCCCTGCTGGTCATTCTGGCCACGCGCCGCGCCATGACGCCGGAGGCCTTCGACGACTGGGGCTGGCGCATTCCGTTCGTGGTCTCGGCGGGGCTGTTGGCCGTATCGGTCTATATCCGCGCCAAAACCGCCGAAAGCCCTGCCTTCAAGGCGCTGCACGAGGCCGGTCAGGTCGCCAAGGCGCCGCTGGCGGAAATCTTCACGCGCTGGCGCAATCTCAAAGGCATGCTGATCGCCCTGTTCGGCTTCATGACGGCCCAGGGCGTGCTGTGGTACACGGCCTTCTTCTACACCCAGGTGTTTCTGACCGCGATCGTGAAAATCGACCCCAAGGTGATGAACACGCTGATCATGGGCATGACCCTGGCGTCGTCCTTCCTCTATATCAGCTTCGCCGCCCTGTCCGACCGTATCGGGCGCAAGCCGGTGCTTCTGTTCGGCATGGTGCTGGCCGTGGTCAGCTTCTTTCCCGGCTTCCACGCCCTGATGAAGTACGGCAATCCCGATCTGGAGGCCGTCATGCAGCGGGCCCCGGTCACGGTGATCGCCGACCCGGCGCAATGCCACTTCCAGTTCGACCTGATCGGCACCAAGACCTTCACCTCGCCGTGCGACGTGGCGCGCAGCGTCGCCGCCGGAATCAATACGCCCTACAGAAGCGAAAGCGCGCCGGGACAGGCCGAGGCCATGATCCGCGTCGGCGGCCAGACCCTCGCTATCGGCTCGGCGGCGGGGCTGGACAAGGCGGGCGTCAAGGCGATGAAGGCCGGTCTGACCGGCCAGCTCAAGGCGGCGCTGACCGCCGCGGGCTATCCCGACAAGGCCGATCCGAAAAAGAGCAATCTCTGGGTGATGTTCGCCGTGCTGGTGGTGTTCGCCATCGCCTGCTGCGCGCTTTATGGGCCGATGGCCTCGCTGCTGGTCGAGATGTTCCCGACGCGCGTGCGCTACACCGCCATGAGCCTGCCCTATAACATCGGCACCGGCTGGTTCGGCGGCATCCAGCCCGCCTTGAGCTTCGCCATGGTGGCGGCGTCGGGCGACGTCTATTTCGGCCTGTGGTATCCGGTGATCACCGGCGGCGTGGCCGCCGTGGTGTCGCTGCTGTTCCTGAAGGAAACCCACGGGCGCGACCTGCACGCGATTGAGTAGGTCAGCCCGCCTTGCGCGCCGTCATATAGGCTTTCAGCACGTCCTGCATCCGGGTGAGATGGCCCTTGCCGTGCGTCTCGGCGACGAAGAAGTCGAACACGTCCGGGTCGAGTTTCAGATGCACCGAGCGCGGCTTTTTCGGCTGGCGAATCTCGGCCTTGGCCCAGAAGTCGGCGCCCAAAGGCTCGCCTTCCGGCGCGTTCGGATCGTGAAATAGCTCACCCCGATCCTTCATCCGGCGGATCTGATCCAGCGAGATGCTTTTGGTAGATGTCGCGTTCATCGCGTCCTCCTTTCCAGGCGGTGATCAGCCGCGTCACGCCCTCGCGTTCGGTATGGACGACGACGAAACATTCGTCCGCCACCATGCCCAGCGAGATCAGGCGCGTTTCGCCGTAATCCTGGCGATCATCGACGCGGGTGAGTACGGCCTGTTCAAAGATCAAAGCCGCATAGAGGAGATCGACGCCGCGCGTGCGGATGACCTCTTGCCGCTTTTGCTCATCGAACTGGAACTCCATGCCGCGCAGCCTAAATTGCGCTGGCGCAACGACTATATTTTATAAGTGTACACTTTTTTGTATACGCCATCAAGGCCGCCCGCCGTCGGGGATGGCGACGACGCGGATGCGGGTTTTGGCGGACTGGCCGGACGCATTGGCGACGATCAGGTCGTAGAAGCCTTCCTGCGGCGGGGACCAGTCGAAATCGCCCTCGGCGTCGGGTTTGAGCGGCTGGCCATCGACATACCACTGGATCGGCGCGGCGCTGTGGGCCGACAGTTTGAGCGGGCGCGTGACCTTGAGGTTTGTCCCGGCGCGGCCTTGGGTTTCAACATAGACGGTGGCGCCATA
>DATMTF010000160.1:0-5909 GCA_035565015.1 Asticcacaulis sp.
CCAGCACCGCCTCGATCAGGTCTTCCTTGGACGGGAAATATTTATAGAGGGTGCGTTTTGAGATGCCGCTGTCGGCCATGACCGCATCGACGCCGGTGGCGTGAAAGCCGCCCGCGTAAAAGGCCTCATAGGCCTTGGCGATGATCTCCTGCTTCTTGTTCGGAACGGCGGCGTCGGCCACGGCAATTTCCTTTTTGGCTCCTTTGCGGAAATTTTTATAGCACGGCGGCTTGACAATGTAAACCGATCTGTTTACCTGTTGCGGTGTAAACAGATCGGTTTACACAAACGCGCCGTTTTGACGCTTCCTGCACGAAAGGCTCACGCCCATGTCCAACCTCTCTGGAAAAACCGTCCTCGTCACCGGCGCCAATCGCGGCATCGGCGCCGCCCTTGTCCATCAGCTTCTGGGCGCGGGCACCGCAAAGGTCTATGCCGCCGCGCGCAATCCCGCCGCCTTGCCCGATTTCAAGGATGCGCGCGTTCAGGCCCTGCAACTCGACATCACCGATGACGCTTCGGTCGCCGCCGCCGCCAAGTCCGCAGGCAATATCGACGTGCTGATCAATAATGCCGGCGTGGCCGCCGCGGGCGAGGCGCTGGACAGCGATCTTTCCGCCCTGCAACGCGATATGGACACCAACTATTACGGCACGATCCGCGCTGCGCGCGCCTTCGCGCCGCTCTTGCCGGATCAGACCGGCGTGATCGTCAATGTGGTCAGCGTGGTCGGCCTGACCTCGGCGCCCGGCATGGCCGGTTATTCGGCCTCCAAGGCGGCGCTGCAATCCTTCACCCAAAGCCTGCGTTACAGCCTGAAGCCGCGCGGCGTCGCCGTGCTGGGCGTCTATCCGGGGCCGATCGACACCGACATGGCGCGCGACCTGCCCTGGGACAAGGCGACGCCGGAATCGGCCGCCAAGGCCATTGTCGAGGGCGTCGAAGCCGGCGAGACGCACATCTTCCCCGACCCGACCGCCCAAAGCATTGCGCAGTTGTGGCTCAGGGACGGACGCGCGCTCGACGCCGCCCTGTCGCAACGCGCCGAGGCGCTTGAGGAAGCTTAAACCAGATACCGCAGCGCCTGGTCCAGCGGCGTCCTCGGCGCCTCGCCGATGACCCGCGCCAGGCGTTCGTCATAAAGGCCGTGCGGAACGTCCCACAGATAGAGCATTTCCAGCGTCGCCTTCATAAAGGCGTCGAACGGCGCGGCCAGATGGAAGATAAGGCGCGGGAAGCGGCTTAGGCGCACACGCCGCCCCAGCGCCTGCTCCGCCGCTGTTCGCAGTTCGCGCATCGTCACGTTCCAGCTCTCGAAATGGAAGACCTCATAGGCGGCCAGATCGCCCTCGACCTCGGCCAGACGGACGATGACCTCAGCCAGATCGGGCAGGCAGGCCCAGGCGTGAACCGTGTCATAGCCGCCCGGAGAAGACAGTTTGCCCTTGCGCAGATCCTTCGCCACCAGCGCGTTCATCCAGCTATTGGCCGCGACGTCGCCGAAAAAATCGCCCGCGCGCACCACGATTGTGTGCAGCCGTCCGGCCTCGGCGCGCTCACGGAACATGGCTTCGGCCTTGACGCGCAGGCGACCCTTCAGCGTGGTCGGGGCGAACGGCGTCTGCGGCGTCAGGCGCGGCGGCATGTGTCTGCCGAAATTATAGACGCTGCCCGGATAGATATGGCGCGCGCCCAAAGCCTCGGCGATGTCCGCCGCCGCCGTCAGGGTCGGCAGCAGCCTGTCCGCCCACACGGGATAGGGGACGTTCAGCCCGTTGAACACCACATCGACATGACCGCAGGCCGCCGCCACGGCCTGCGCGTCGAACAGGTCCGCCGCAACGGACAGAACGCCCTCGCCCGCCGATTTGCCGGGCCTTACCAGACCGATCACCCGCCAGCCATGCGCCTTGAAGGCCCGCGCTGCGACGCTGCCGACACCGCCGTTTGCGCCCAGAACCAGAACCGTTTTCATCGTCATCTCCTTTGATTTGCGATGAGGGCAGGATCGCTCATTTATATTTGTATGGAAATCTCGGTAATTTGCATGATAGCTATGCAAATATGGATAATATTGACTGGACCTTGCTGCGCGCCTTTCTGGCGGTGATCGAAACCGGCTCGCTGTCCGCCGCTGCGCAGCGCATCGGCGCGACGCAACCGACCTTAAGCCGTCATATCCGCGAACTGGAGGCGGCGCTGGGCGTCACCCTGTTCCGGCGCTCGGCGCAGGGGCTGGAGCCGACCGAGGCCGGGCTGGCCCTGATCGAAGACGCGCAGGCGATGGGACGCGCCGCCGACGCCCTGCTGCTCAAGGCGGGCGGTCGCACCGAATCCTTGCGCGGCACGGTGCGGATCACGGCGTCGGTGGTGATGTCGAACCTGGTCCTGCCGCCGATCATCGCCGCCCTGCGCCGCGACGAGCCCTTGATCGAGATCGAGATCGTGGCGTCGGACCAGTCGCAGAACCTTTTGCGCCGCGACGCCGATATCGCCATCCGCATGTTCGATCCGACGCAAGGGGCCTTGATTGCGCGCAAACTGGGCGAAACACCGCTGGGGCTTTACGGCGCGCGCGCCTATCTTGAGCGGCGCGGGCGTCCGCAAAGCGTTGACGAACTGCTCGATTTCGACCTGATCGGCTTTGACCGCGACGACGCCATTATCCGCAATTTTCAGGCGCGCGGCATGGCGGTCAGCCGCCATAGTTTCGGCGTGCGCACGGACGATCAGGTGCTGGGCTGGCGTCTGTTGCGCGCGGGCGCGGGGCTGGGTTTTGCGCAGGTGAAGCTGGCCGAGACGGCGCCGGAGCTGGAGCGTCTGTTGCCTGAATTACCGCTGCCGTCCCTGCCGGTCTGGCTGGTCATGCACGAGGAGGTGCGCGCAAACGCCCGCATCCGCCGCGTCGCCGACGCGCTGAGCGAAGGTCTGGGCGATTTCCTGAATCGCTGAGCCTGTGGCATAAGCGAAGAAAACAGGCCAGATTAACAGGCCAGATTAACAGGGACGACCCATATGGACAGGATCAATGTGCGCGGGGTGGTGATCGCCAGCCTCGCCGGGCTGTTGTTCGGCTTCGACACCGCCGTGGTGTCCGGCGTCACCTCGGCCCTGCGCGCGGTCTATCATCTCGACGACGCCGGACTGGGTCTGGCCGTCTCCATCGCCCTGTGGGGCACCTTTCTCGGCGCGCTGGTCATGGGGCGGCTGGGCGACCGGCTGGGCGGACGTGATGCGTTGCGCGTGGTCGGGGCGATGTATGTGCTCGCCTCGCTCGGCTGTGCGCTGGCGCCCGATATGGGCGTGTTTGTCGTCTGCCGCTTCATCGTCGGTCTGGCGATTGGCGGCTCGTCGGTGCTGGCGCCGGTCTATATCGCCGAGATCGCGCCTGCCCGGACGCGCGGCCTGCTGGTCGGACTGTTCCAGTTCAACATCGTGTTCGGCATCTTGATCGCTTATCTGAGCAACTGGCTGGTCGGCCTGTTCCTCGGCGGCGACGACGCGTGGCGCTGGAAGCTGGGTCTGGCCGCCGCGCCCGCCTTCGTCTTCTTCGTGCTGCTGTTCACCATCGGCCAGAGCGCGCGCTGGCTGGCGGCGCGCGGACGGCTGGACGAGGCCGACAAAGTGCTGCGCGCGCAGGGCGTCGCCGATCCGGCGGCGATGCTGGCCGAATTCCGCCGCAGCGACGCCGGTCAGGAGAGGCTGAGCTGGCGCAAACACCGCACGCCGATCCTGCTGGCCATGGGGCTGGCCCTGTTCAACCAGTTCACCGGCATCAACGCCATCCTCTATTATCTCAACGACATCTTCGCCGCCGCCGGGTTTAGCGCCGTTTCCTCCGACACGCAGGCGGTGGCGGTCGGGGCGGCCAATCTGCTGGCCACCTTTGTCGGCATGGCTTTGATCGACCGCTTCGGGCGGCGTTATCTGCTGGTCGGCGGCGCCATCGGCATGGCGGCGGCTCTGGCGGGCGTCACCGCCATCATGGCCGACAATGCCGGACAGGGACTTTTGCTGCCGCTGCTGATCCTGTTCATCCTGTGCTTCGCGGCGTCGCAGGGCGCGGTCATCTGGGTCTATATCAGCGAAATCTTCCCCACGCCCGTGCGCGCTTCGGGCCAGAGCCTCGGCGCCGCGACCCATTGGGTGGTCAACGCCGTCATCTCGGCCCTGTTCCCGATCATCGCCGCCCACACCAAGGCCCTGCCCTTCGCCGTCTTCGCGGTCGCGACCCTGGCGCAGGCCTTTATCGTCGGGCGCTTCTATCCGGAGACCAAGGGGGTCGAACTGGAGGATATGGACAAAAGACTGTCTTGAGGTCTGGCTTGATCCCTGGTCTAAAGCCTTGCCAAACCGCCGCGTTCGCGCTGTGATGCCGCATGATCACAGGAGCCGCCATGCCCGACGCCGCCGCCCTCACCGCGCTTGACGCCTTTGTGGCGAAACTGCCCAAGGCCGAACTGCATCTGCATATCGAAGGCTCGCTGGAGCCGGAGCTGATGTTCGATCTGGCGCAGCGCAACGGGATCGACCTGCCGTTTGAGTCGGTGGAGGCCCTGCGCGCCGCCTATGATTTTTCCAATTTGCAGGACTTTCTCGACATCTATTATCAGGGCGCGAATGTGCTGCGCGCCGAGGAAGACTTCTACGATCTCGGCATGGCCTATTTCCGTCGCGCCATCGCCAATGGGGTGCGGCACACCGAGATCTTCTTCGATCCGCAGACCCATACGGATCGCGGCATTCCCTATGCGTTCGTGATCGACGGGCTGTGGCGGGCGGTTCAGGACGCGGACAAGCTGGGCTTGAGCGTCCTCTTGATCCATTCGTTTCTGCGCCATCTCAGCGAGGAGGCCGCTTTCGACAGTTTAAGAATGGCGGAGCCGTATCTCGACCGGCTGGTCGGCGTCGGGCTCGATTCATCCGAGGTCGGGCATCCGCCGTCGAAATTCGCCCGCGTCTTCGCAAAGGCGCGCGAAATAGGGCTGAAACTGTGCGCCCATGCCGGTGAGGAAGGCCCGCCCGAATACATCTATGAAGCGCTCGATCTTTTGCATATCGACCGCATCGACCACGGCAACCGGTCGCTGGAAGACCCTGCCCTGGTCGCGCGCATCGTTGCGGCGGGCCTGACCCTGACGGTCTGCCCCTTGTCGAACCACAAGCTGTGTGTGGTCAAAGACCTCGGCCAGCACCCGATCCCGGCCATGCTGAAAGCGGGATTGAAGGCCACGATCAATTCCGACGATCCGGCCTATTTCGGCGGCTATGTCAATGACAACTACCTGGCCCTGACGCGGCGCGGCCTGATCGGGCGCGAGGATGTGCTGACCTTGGCGCGCAATGGGTTCGAGGGGTCTTTCCTCGATGCGGCGCGCAAGGCGGCGCTGCTGGCCGAGATCGACGCCTATGCGCTCAATGCCTAGTGCGTGGCGCGCTCCATGCCCTTGCCGACGGCGGTGATGTCCTGACCGACGCCCTGCACGGTGTGGCAGGCGGCCAGCAGCGGCGCGAGCGCCAGCAGGGATGCGATGATGATACGCTTCATAATGGTTGATCCTCAGATGGTGACGGATTCAGTCTTACGACCGCCGCGCAAGCCTGACAAGACGCCTGTGGTCAGGCGTAACAAGACCGCCAGACCAGGAGGGAACTGGCGGTCTTGTTACGGCGAACAGCCTATTGGCTGCCCGCGTCGGTGACGCCGTGGCCGACGGCGCTGATGTCTTTGCCTGCGCCCTGCACCGTGTGGCACGCCGCCAGCATGGGCAGCAGGGTCAGCATGGAAATAAGGACAATGCGCTTCATGGTCTTTCCCTTTCTTCGCATAGTGTGACGGACCGACCTTCAGGCTCACAGGGTCCGTGATCGCCGATAAGGATTCAATGAGGCGGCCTGCGGTAAAATAT
>DATMTF010000161.1:0-13366 GCA_035565015.1 Asticcacaulis sp.
CAAATCTGCGTAATCTGTGGTTCCCAAAAAGCAGTGTCACGGCCTGCAGAAGCCTTTACGCCTCTGCCTTCTTTTTCGGCGCGGCCTTCTTGGCGGGTGTTTTTTTCGCGGGAGTCTTCTTTGCAGCGGCTTTCTTAGCCGGGGCCTTTTTCGCGCCCGCGGCTTTCAACCCGCCCTTGGCGTCGATCAACGCAATCGCCTGTTCCAGCGTCACCGTTTCCGGCGTCATCTCTTTCGGCAGGGTGGCGTTGGTCTTGCCTGCCTTGACATAGGGGCCATAGCGCCCGCTCATCACTGCGATCTTTTCTTCTGAGTTCGGATAGACGCCCAACTCGCGCAGAGGCGCCGCCGCCGTGCCGCGACCGCCCTTGCCGCCGGCGCGCTTCTGGGCGATCAGATCGACGGCGCGGTTGATGCCGACCTCGAACACCTCGTCGAAACTGGACAGGTTGGCGTAGGTGCCGCCCGATTCCACGAACGGTCCGAAACGACCCAGTCCCGCCACGATGGGCTTCTGATCCTCAGGATGGACGCCAATGGTGCGCGGCAGGCTCAAAAGCTTCAACGCGCGGTCAAGGTCGATTGTTGCGGGCGGCCACGCTTTCGGCAGGGATGAGCGCCTGGGCTTGTCCTCTTTCGACGCGGCTTCGCCCAGTTGCACGTAAGGGCCGAAGCGCCCGATCTTGAGCGCTACGGTGAGGCCGGTTTCGGGATCGACGCCGAGATCCTTATCGCCGGAGACGGCGTTTTCGGCCTCCGAACCCGGCGCGCCGACGGGCCGCGTATAGCTGCATTCGGGATAGTTGGAGCAGCCGATAAAGGCCCCGAAACGCGAGGTTTTCAGGCTCAACTGGCCATTGGCGCAGGACGGGCAGGCGCGCGGATTGGAGCCGTCGCCCTTATCCGGGAAGATGTGCGGCCCCAGCGCCTCGTTCAGCGTTTCCAGAACCTGCGAAACGCGCAAATCGCCCATACCTTCGGCGGCGGCGTGAAAATCCTTCCAGAAATCGGCGAGCAACTGCTTCCAGTCAAGTTCGCCGCTGGAGACGAGATCGAGCTTTTCCTCCAGCGCCGCCGTGAAGTCGTACTGCACATAGCGGTGGAAGAACTGGTCGAGGAAGGCGGTGACCAGACGGCCCTTGTCTTCCGGGATAAAGCGGTTCTTGTCCATGCGCACATAGGCGCGGTCGCGTAAGACCCCCAGGATCGAGGCATAGGTCGAGGGACGCCCGATGCCAAGCTCCTCAAGCTTCTTTACCAGGGTGGCTTCGGAATAACGCGGCGGCGGTTCGGTGAAGTGCTGATCCGGCTGGACCTTGTGGACATTGGCGGCGGCCCCGACCTTGACCGCGGGCAGGCGACCGCCATCCTCGTCAGCCTCGTCGTCGCGGCCTTCTTCATAGACGGCCATATAACCGTCGAAGGTCACGACCTGACCTGTGGCGCGCAGGGCGATTTGCTTGTCGGCGCTCAGAAGGTCGATGGCGGTCTTTTCGACGCGCGCGGCCTCCATCTGCGAGGCGACGGCGCGCTTCCAGATCAGCTCATAAAGCCGCGCCTGATCGCCCTCCAGCTTAAGCGTTTCCGGGCGGCGATAGATGGAGGTCGGTCGGATGGCTTCGTGGGCCTCCTGCGCGTTCTTGGCCTTGACCTTATAATGACGCGGCTCAGGCGGCACATAGGCCGCCCCGTAGCGTTCGCCGACCAGCTTGCGCATCTCACTGATGGCGGCGGGTTCGACATAGACGCCGTCGGTCCGCATATAGGTGATCAGGCCGGTCGTCTCGCCGCCGATATCGACGCCTTCATAAAGGCGCTGCGCGGTCTGCATGGTGCGGGTGGCGGAGAAGCCGAGCTTGCGCGCCGCCTCCTGTTGCAAGGTCGAGGTGGTGAAGGGCGGCGGCGGCGTGCGCTTGCCGGGCTTCTGATCGACCTCGGCGACGGTGAATTTGGCCGCCTGAATCGCGTCGCGCGCCGCCAGCGCCGACATCTCATTCGGCAGGTCGAACTTGCTTAAGCGTTTGCCGCCAAGCTGGATCAGGCGCGCAGAAAAGGGCGGCGAGTCTGCGGAGACCTCGGCGTCGAGGGTCCAGTATTCTTCCGATTTGAACTTCTCGATCTCGACTTCGCGATCGACGACGATTTTCAGCGCCACCGACTGCACGCGGCCCGCCGAGCGTGCGCCCGGCAGTTTACGCCACAAAACCGGCGACAGGGTGAAGCCGACCAGATAGTCGAGCGCGCGGCGGGCGAGGTAGGCCTCGACCAACTCCATGTCGATATCGCGCGGCGCGGCCATGGCCTGTTGCACGGCGGATTGGGTGATGGCGTTGAAGGTGACGCGCTGAACCTGCTTTTCCTTCAGCACGCGCTTCTTGTTCAGCACCTCCAGCACATGCCATGAGATCGCCTCGCCCTCGCGGTCCGGGTCGGTGGCCAGAATGACGCGGTCATTGGCCTTCACCGCCTCAGCGATATCGTTCATGCGCTTCTGCGACTTGGGATCCAGCTCCCAGGTCATGGCGAAGTCTTCGTCCGGCTTCACCGAGCCGTCCTTGGAGGGCAGGTCGCGGATGTGCCCGTATGAGGCCAGCACCGTAAAGCCCTTGCCGAGATATTTATTGATGGTCTTGGCCTTGGCCGGACTTTCTACGATGACGACGGTCATGAAATCTCTTATCAGGCGAAAAAATGCGTGAGCGCGAAATACGGGCGGCGCGCGTCCTGCGTGGGCAATGTCAAGTTGCGCGGGAGCGGGCCGAACCGCCTGCATACATGCTAACCGAATGTGGCTCTGTCAACGGGCGATGCGGGTCGCGCAAAATTTTCAATTCTGCAATTAAAAATATAGTGAATTTTAAATACAACTCGTGATAGGGTTAAGGCGATGATTACCAAGGAGTCTTTATCATGTCTCTACGCCCCCATAGTATTGCGTCCGATCTCCATCATCAGCGGCAGGAAATTCTCGACTATGTGCATGAGATCGTTCAGGAACTGAGCGAAATGTCGGCGCGCGCCGGGCTGGACCGGCTGTCCCGCGATCTGCGCAGCGCTGTGTTAAGCGCCCGTGTCGAGACGGCAGATTCTCCTGAGCGGCGAATTTCAAGCCTGCATGGCTGAGCGGGTGTAAAAACCGCTCGACTGTTGTGCGCGCCCCGCGATTTCCAGTTCGCTGAGTGCCGCCAGACCGACAAAGGTCGCGGCGCCGCTTAAGCGCAGCAGGTCGTCGCGATGCGCCGGCGTATCGCTGATCAGGCCCAGCAGAGTCCGCGCGGCGCGGGCGATCTCGGTTTCGAGATCGGCGCCGGGGTGCGGATAGGGCTGATAGGGCGTTTGCGGCGCTTCGACGCCGAGCTGAGCCTCCAGCACGCGGATGACATCGTTAGCGCTTTCGCACAGATTGGCGCCCTGCCGCAAAAGATCGTTGCTTCCGCGGCAGCGCGGATCGAGCGGCGAGCCAGGCACGGCGAAGACCTCGCGGTTCTGCTCGGCGGCGAGCCGCGCGGTGATCAGCGAGCCTGAGCGCAGTTCGGCTTCGACGACGATGGTGGCCAGAGACAGGCCGGAAATGATGCGGTTGCGGCGGGGAAAGTCCTGCGCCTGCGCGCGGTGGCCCGCAGGGCTTTCGGACAGGATCAGGCCTTCGCCGCGCAGGCGCTCGTAAAGCGCAGCGTTTTCCGGCGGATAGATATCGTCAATGCCGCCGCCCAGCACGGCGATGGAGCCGGTGGACAGGCTCATCTCGTGGGCGCGGCTATCTATGCCGCGCGCCATGCCGGAGGCGATCTGAAAGCTGTGCTGGCCGAGGTCGTGCGCCAGAATCTGCGCCATCTTCTGCCCGGCGGCGGAGGCGTTGCGCGCGCCGACAATGGCGACGCATTGGCGGCTGATTTTCAGCGGCCCCAGCGCCCAAAGCACGGGCGGCGCGGCGTCGGCTTGAGCCAGCAGGGCGGGATAGTCGGCGTCGCCAACCACGATCAGCCGCGCGCCCACCGCTTCGCCGCGCGCGATTTCGGCCTCGACGCGCGCCGGATCGGGCGGGATCAGGCTGCCGCCATTGCGGCGGACGAGGTTGGGCAGTTCATCAAGCGCGCGCGTGGCCGAGCCGAAACGCTGCATCAGTTGCGCGAAATTCACCGGCCCGACGCGCGGCGTGCGCGACAGCCGCAAACGCGCGGTGCGTTCGGTCTGATCCTGCGCCGGTTGTATATGATCGAACATCCCCCTGTCCCTCCAGGACGGAGGCTAGCAGGCTTTGCGGGCAGGGGAAAGCAAGGTTTTATTCACAGATTACACAGATATTCCGGATAGCCGCACGCTACCGCTATCGTCAGTGGAACACACGAATAAAGGCGCTTCGCGCCAATATAATCAAGCGGCAGACACGATAGCTAGCGGTAGCGTGGAATTACCATGCATATCTGTGTAATCTGTGGATAAACTTATGCTTCCTTCTTCTTCCCGATCTTCGGCTCCTCGCCCTTGAGCAGGCGGGCGATGTTGGACCGGTGGCGGATATAGATCAGCACTGCCATGAACAGGGCCATGCCGACAAACGGATAGGCCGGATCGACGAAGGGCAGCAGCAGGCTGACCGGTACGACGAGGGCGGCGGCGACCAGGGCGCTCAACGAAGAGATGCGCAAGGTGAAGGCAGTCAGCAACCACAAGGCGCCCGCGATCAGGCCCATCGGCCAGCAGGCGGCGAACAGGGTGCCTAAGAAGGTCGCCACGCCCTTGCCGCCCTTGAATTTCAGCCACACCGGATAGAGATGTCCGAGAAACGCCGCCGCGCCTGCCAGCGCCATGCCGGTGTCGCGCGTCTGCGCGTCCATCTTCAGCAGCAACAGGCAGGCGAGCCCGACCGCCGCCGCGCCCTTGCCGGTGTCGCCGACGAAGGTGAGGAGGGCCAGATCCTTGCGTCCGGTGCGCAGCACATTGGTCGCGCCGATATTGCCCGATCCCACGCTGCGGATGTCGATGCCCGCCGATTTGGCGGCCAGATAGCCGAACGGGATCGAACCGAGCAGATAGCCGCCGATAACGGCCAGGGCGTAGATCAGGGGAGGCGAGAGCGTCATGGGCCTGTGTGCTTAGAGCGTTTCCCCAAAAAGTGGTTCCACTTTTTGGATAAGGAAGAGCGACAAAAACAAAAACTTAGAGCGCCGATCTGATCCCATCAGATCGAAAAGCGCTCTAAGTCCCGAAGACGATTCGACCGTCCACGAGGGTTTTCAGCACCTTGCCCTGCAATGTCCGGTTTTCAAAGGGCGAGTTCTTCGATTTCGACAGGATGTCGCGTTCGCGCAACGCAAACGGCGCCTCGATATCGACCAGCAACAGGTCGGCGGGCGCGCCTTTTTCCAGTCGCCCGGCCTCAAGCCCCAGCAGTTGCGCCGGATTGACGGTCACGGCGCGCAACAGGTCGATCAGCGGAATATCGTTGTCGAGATGCAGGCTGATCAGGGCGGGCAGCAGGGTTTGCAGGCCGATGGCGCCCGGCGCGCTTTCCGAAAACGGCAGGCGCTTGTCCTCGGCGGGACGGGGCGTATGGTTGGACACCACCACGTCGATCACGCCTTGCGCCAAGGCATCGACCATGGCCAGCCGGTCGCTCTCGGCGCGCAGGGGCGGATCGAGCCGGTAGAAGGTGCGGTAATCGCCGATGTCGATCTCGTTGAACATCAGGTGATTGATCGAAACGCTGGCCGCGACATCGAGGCCGCGCGCCTTGGAGCGCTCCAGCGAGGCCAGGCCCTCGCGCGTCGAGATCAGATCGACCAGAAAGCGCGCGCCGGTCAGTTCGACCAGACCGAGGTCGCGCTCCATGGCGATGCGCTCGGCCAGGGCCGGAACGCCGCTCAGACCCATGCGCGCGGCCATCTCGCCCGAGGTCGCCACCGCGCCCTCGCTCAGCCACGGTTCTTTCGGGCGATGCGCGATCAGGGCGTTGAAGCCATTGGCGTAGTTGAGCACGCGGCTTAAAATCTTGGAGTTGACGATCACATGGTCGCCATCGGTGAAATAGAGCGCCCCCGCCTCGTCCATCAGGCCGATCTCGGCCATGGTCTTGCCGCCGCAGCCTTTGGTGGCTGCGCCCGCCGGATAGACATGCACCAGTTCGATGTCGCGCGCGCGGCGCAGGATGAAATCGACCATGGCCGGCTCGTCGATCACCGGATCGGTGTCGGGCAGGACGACGAATGAGGTCACGCCCCCGGCGGCGGCGGCGCGGCTGGCCGATTTCAACGTCTCGGCCGGTTCATTGCCCGGCTCGCCCGTGCGCACGCGCATGTCGATCAGGCCGGGCATGACGGCGTTTTCCGCGCAGTCGATGACCTCGATGCCCGCATGACCGGTGGGCGCGTCGTGGCCGTGGATCACGTCGGCGATCACACCGCCGGCAATGATGATCGAACCGGGGCCGTCATAATCGCTGGCCGGATCGATCAGGCGGGCATTGACGAGCGCTATTGCAGAAGTTTCTTTACTCATCGCTCAGTCTCCAGTCTCGCGGCCAGTGAGGCCAGCACGGCCATGCGGGCGGCGACGCCCATCTCGACCTGATCCTGGATCAGCGACACAGACAGGTCGTCGGCGACCTCGGAATCGATCTCGACGCCGCGGTTCATCGGGCCGGGATGCATGACGCGCACATCTTTCGCTGCGACAGCCAGCTTCTCGCGATCAAGGCCGTAGAAGCGGTAATATTCACGCGTCGAGGGGATAAAGGCGCCGTCCATGCGCTCAAGCTGGAGGCGCAGCATCATCACCACATTGGCGCCGGCAATGCCTTCGCGCATGTCGTGATAGACTTCCGCGCCCCATTGGTCGGCATCGCCGGGAATGAGCGTCGGCGGCCCGACCAGCCGTACCCGTGCGCCCATCGCATTGAGCAGGATGACGTTCGAGCGCGCCACGCGCGAATGCAGCACGTCGCCGCAGATGGCGACCGTCAATCCATCGACATGTCCAAACGCGCGACGAATGGACAGCATGTCGAGCAATCCTTGCGTCGGGTGCTGGTGCTGGCCGTCGCCCGCATTGACCACGCTGCAGCCGACCTTCTGCGCCAAGAGCGCGGCAGCTCCCGAAGCTTGGTGTCGCACGACCAAGAGGTCCGGCTTCATGGCGTTGAGCGTCACCGCCGTGTCGATCAGGGTCTCGCCCTTGGCGACCGACGAGGTCTTCATGCTCATATTGACCGTGTCGGCGCCGAGCCGCTTGCCCGCCAGTTCGAAGCTCGACTGTGTCCGCGTCGAATTCTCGAAGAACATATTGACCAGGGTGCGGCCCTTGAGCAGGTCCAGCTTCTTCGACGGCTGGCGGTTGAGATCGACGAAAACGTCGGCCAGATCGAGCAGCGCCAGGATGTCGGGCGGATCGAGATCCTGCGCGCCGAGAAAATGGCGCTTGGGGAAGGGATTAAGCCGGGTTCGGATCAAATCGTTGACGTCGGGCATGCTCTGTCTCGCGCTCATCGCGCGGGTTTTGACGCAGGTCGCCCAAAAGCACAAGTTAAAAGGCGTCCGGCGGCTTGTCATTGCGATGGCGAGGCTTAAATTGACGCGACTCGGCGGGGACGCGATGGATTTCAAACTTCTGCTCAATATTTTCGTCTTTCTGCTCGCGGGCTCGGTGGTCGTGCCGTTGGCGCAGCGTTTCCGGCTGGGTTCGGTGCTGGGCTATCTGCTGGCGGGCATTCTGATCGGGCCGTTCGCGCTCGGCCTGATCGGGCAGGCGGACAAGGTCATGCATTTTGCCGAGTTCGGCGTGGTGATGATGATGTTCCTGATCGGCATGGAGCTGGAGCCCGCCGTGCTGTGGCGGCTGCGGCGGCAGATTGTCGGCATGGGCGGATTGCAGGTCGCCGTTTCCGCCTTCGCCCTGATGTGCGTCGGGCTTTTGCTGCATCACGGCTGGCGTCCGTCTCTGGCGGTCGGTCTGGCCCTGGCCATGTCCTCCACGGCCCTGGTCATGCAGTCCTTGCAGGAGCGCAACCTGACGCATTCGCTGGTCGGCGAGACCTCGTTCGCCATCCTGCTGTTTCAGGATATGTCGGTGATCCCGGTGCTGATCGTGATCCCTCTTTTAGCTATGAGCGGCGCGCCGGTCGCGTCGGGCGAAAGCCTGATCGCTCACTGGCCGGTCTGGCTGCAGCCTCTGGCAGTCATCGCCGTCATCGCGCTGGTCATCCTGATCGGGCGTTACGGTTCGCGCTATCTGTTCCAGTTAATCGCGCGCGCCAACCTGCGCGAAGTCTTCACCGCCGCTTCGCTGGCCCTGGTGATCGGCGTGACCCTGTTGATGGAACTGGTGGGCGTATCGCCGTCGCTGGGCGCCTTTATCGCCGGGGTGGTGCTGGCCAACTCGCAGTATAAGCGAACGATCGAGACCGATATCGAGCCGTTCAAGGGGCTGTTGCTGGGCCTGTTCTTCATCTCGGTTGGCATGGGCATGGATTTTCATGTCTTCGTGCAGCATCCGCTGGGCCTGATCGGAGCAGTGATTGCGCTGATGGTGATCAAGGCGGTGGTGTTGTGGCTGCTGGGCGAGCGCTTCGGTCTGGACACGCCGATGGCGCTGGGGCTGGCCTTTGGCCTGTCGCAGGGCGGGGAGTTCGCCTTCGTGCTGCTGCAACTGATCGGGGGCTTAAAGCTGATCGATCCGGAGACGCAGAAATTCCTGACCCTGCTGGTGGCCCTGTCCATCGCCATGACGCCTTTGCTGACCGGTTTTTATGCGCGCTTCATCGTGCCGAAATTTATGAGTCGTCTGCACAGGCGCGATTATGACGAGATCGACGAACACAACCCCGTCATTATCTGCGGCTTCGGTCGCGTCGGTCAGATTGTCGGGCGCTTCATGCTGTCGCAGGGGGTGAGCGTCACCGTGCTGGAGAAGAATCCCGATCAGGTCGAGGCGGTCGGACGCTTCGGTTTCAAGGCCTATTTCGGCGACGCGACGCGCATGGACCTGCTACGTTCGGCGGGCATTAACGAGGCGCGCATGCTGGTGGTCGCCGTGGACGATCCCGATGCGGCCATAGACATTGTGCGTCAGGCGCGCGAGGTTTATTCCGGCTTGAAAATCTTCGCCCGCGCGCGCAACCGCCGCCACGCCTTCGATCTCGACCGGGCGGGGGCGGACTATTACCATCGCGAGACTTTGGACGCCTCGCTGGCCCTGGCGCGCGAAGCGATGATAGCGCTCGGCCACAACCGCCAGACCATCGAGCGCCGCGCGCGCAAATTCCTCGAACACGACATCGCGACTTTACGCAAATCGTTCGAGTTTTTCGAGAGCGAGCCTGACATGATCAGCTTCGCCAAACTGTCGCGCGAGGAACTGGAAACCATCCTGCGCGAGGACGCCCAGGAGGGCGCGTAAAGCAAGCGGGCGATTCGCCACGGTAAACGTGCTTAGACATGCGCGGCGATGACGATTCCGAAAACAATCAGACCGACGAAGCTGAACAGGCCGAACAGGCTGGCGCGGTGGGGGTGGGGACGCGGATACATGATGGACGCTCACTGAAATGAAGGCGCCTTTATGTTGCCGCAAATTTGCTGATTTTTGATGAACGGCGTTATGCCGTTTCGGGGGACGCCCAGCCGTCGCCCTGCGGCTTGGCCGTATAGGGCATGAGGTCGCGAGTCATGAACACCACGTCGAGCCAGCGTCCGAACTTGTAACCCGCGCGCGGCAGGGTTCCGGTCTGTTCAAAGCCGCAGGCGCGGTGCACGCCGACCGAGGCGCCGTTTTCCGCATCGCCGATCACCGCGATCATGGTGTAGAGGCCGCGCTTCGTACACAACTCGATCAGGCGCGTCAGCAGGGCCTTGCCGAGGCCGCGTCCGGGATAGCCGGGCGCGATATAGATGCTGTCCTCGACGCCATACTTATAGCCTGGCCTGTCGCGGAACGGCGAAGCGTAGGCGAAGCCGATCACCTCGCCGTTTTCGACGGCGACCAGATAGGGCAGGCGCATGGCCGCAATTTGATGAAAGCGCGCCAGCATCTCATCCTGCGACGGCGGCTCCAGAGCGAAGGTGCCTGTGCCGTGCAGCACATTATGTGCGTAAATCCGCGTAATCGCTGCGAAATCGCTTTCCGCAGCCGCCCTGATATCCGTCATTATCCGTCCCGTTGTCGTTCTTGCGCCCAGATGGCGAAAGCGTAATCAAAGGCAATTTCCTTAAGGAAATCAAAACGGCCCGACGCGCCGCCGTGGCCCGCCTCCATATTGATCTTCAGCAGCATGGGCGCGCCCGACGTCGAGGCTTCGCGCAGTTTGGCGATCCATTTCATGGGTTCCCAATAGGTGACGCGCGTATCGCTCAGGCCTCCGGTCGCCAGCACGGGCGGGTAGGCTTGCTTTTTGATATTGTCGTAAGGGCTGTAGCTGGCGATATAGTCATAAGCCTGCTCATCCTCCAGCGGATTGCCCCATTCCGGCCATTCCGGCGGGGTCAGGGGCAAGGAGGCGTCGCTCATCGTGTTCAGCACATCGACGAACGGCACGGCGCCGATCACCCCCGCCCACAGGTCCGGGCGCATATTGGCGACCGCGCCCATCAGCATCCCGCCCGCCGATCCGCCATAGGCGACCAGATGGCCGGGGCGGCTATAGTCCGCTTCGCATAGGGCCTCAGCGCAGGCGATAAAATCACTGAATGTATTCGTCTTTTTAAATTTTCGACCTTCAAGGAACCAACCATAGCCCTTTTCCGTCCCACCGCGCACATGGGCGATGGCGTAGACCCAGCCGCGATTGACGAGGCTTAAGCTGCGGATCGAGAAGCCGGGGTCCATCGGCATGCCATAGGAGCCGTAGCCATACAGCAGCAGCGGCGCGGAACCATCCAGCGGCGTGTCGGCCTTCATCAACAGGCTGATCGGAACCTGCGCGCCGTCCGGCGCCGTGGCGTAGAGGCGGCGGGCGACATAGTCGGTCGGATTGTGACCCGACGGAATAATCTGCGTCTTGCGCAAGACCCGCTGGCGCGTCTCCATATCGTAGTCGAAGGTCTGGGCGGGCGTGGTCGGAGAGGTATAGGCGTAGCGCAGGATCGGGCTGTCATATTCATAACCGCCGCCGCCGCCCAGGCTGTAAACCTCCTCATCGACGGCGATGACATGTTCGTCCATATCGGCCTTGCGCGTCACGACAATGCGCGTATTGGCGTTCTCGCGCTCGATGCGGATCATATGCCGCGCCGACAGATCGAAGCCGGTCAAATAAACGCCGGAGCGGTGCGGAACGAGGTCGCGCCAGGAATCGCGCTCCGGATGCGGGGCTTGCGACAGCATCAGTTTGAAATCCACCGCATCGTCGGCATTGGTGCGGATCACGAACCGGTCGCTCCAGTGGTCGATATCGTATTGCACGCCGTCTTCGCGCGCAGCAACGCAGACCGGCGCGCTTTCAGGCCGGTCGGCGGGGATCAGCCAGGTTTCCGAAGTCTCGTGATTGCCGGTCCCGATGGCGATGAAGGCTTCGGAACTCAGAACGCCGACATGCAGGAAAAAACCTTCGTCCTCTTCGGCGTAGACCAGCGCGTCGGGGCCGCCGCGCGCCGGGCGGCGGTAAATCTTCGCCGGGCGGGAATTTTCATCGCGCCAGGTCCAGAAAATCCACTGCGAGTCCGGCGAAAAACAGAAGCCGCCTTCGCAGGCCTTGATCGGATCGGGCAGGATCTCGCCGGTTTCCAGATCGCGCACATAGACGGTGTAATATTCCGAGCCTTGCGTATCCTCGCCCCAGGCGAACAGCCTGTGGTCGGGACTGTGTTGCGCCGCCGAAGTCTCGAAATAATCGTGGCCTTCGGCGCGTTTGGCCTCATCGAGCAGAATTTGCTCGTCCTCCAGGCTTGTTTCGACCGGCGGAATCGGATCGGCGAAGGCGCGGGCGATATAGGGGCGACGGGCGAGAATCGGATGCTGCGCGCTGCTTTCATAGCGGCTGTAATATTCCCATGGGCCATCCCTGGCGGGCGTCGAGGCGTCATCCTCCTTGATGCGGCCCTTCATCTCCTCGAACATCTGTTTTTGCAGGTCTTCCGTCCCGGCCAGCACGGCGGCGCTGTAGGCGTTTTCAAGGTCGAGCGCGGCCTTGACGTCGGCGCGGATTTTCGACGGATCGCGCAGGACCGCCTGCCAGTTATCGTCCTTCATCCAGTGATAGGCGTCTTCGCGGACGCGGCCCAGTTGTTCGATGCGAAACGGCTTGTGCGGCGGCGACGGCGGTTGGGGCAGACTCATAATGCTTCCTGATAGGCGAAACCTGTGGCGTCGGCGCCAGAGTGGCGCGGCGCGTGCGCCCCGGAATGGACGCAGCATTGACCCTTTGCGGAAATGTCGTCAAATGTCGAGAGGGCTTTTTAACAGGCTGTTAATCCAGGAGGGGCGGGCGTGCTGGATGTGGACCCAAGCGTCGCGATGATCAAGGCGACGGTGCAGATCGACCAGCCAATCAACGAGGCCAAGCGCATGGTCGGCACAGGCTTTCTGGTGTCGGCGCCGAAACCGGGCGGCGGCGTTGAGGTCGTTCTTGTCACTGCCGCGCACGTCTTTGAAAAAATGCCGGCGCAGCAGGTGCGGCTGGGCTGGCGCGTGATGAACGCCAAGGGCGACTGGGTCTATACGCCGGAATTTCTGACCATTCGCTCGACCAGTGGCCCCCTTTGGTATCAGCATCCCAGTCAGGACATCGCCGTCATTCCCATCGAACTGCCTGATGGCTTTCGCGAGGCGGCCGTGCCGGATGCATGGCTGGCGGACGATGTGAGCTTCACCGTGCAGCATATCGATCCGGGCGATGAGATGATGACGCTCGGCTATCCGCACGGTCTGTCGGCCAATATCGCCGGTTTCCCGATCCTGCGCGCGGGGCGTCTGGCCTCCTATCCTTTGTCGCCTTCGACGCGCTATCCGACCTTCCTGATCGATCTGACGGCGGTTCCGGGCAATTCCGGCGGGCCGGTTTACTTTAATCGCGCTGGCGCGCACCCCCTGATCGCTGGCGTGCTGATCAAACAGGTCGAGGACGATAATCAGCGTCTGGAGCTGGGCGTCGTCACCGACGCGGTCTTTGTGCGCGAAACCATAGACCTGATGCTGAAGGCGCAGCTTGGCGGCCAGGCGCCGCGACCGGGCGCGACCGTGCCTGCGCCGCCCGCGCCGATGAAAACGCCGGGAACGAGCGGCGATATGACCGGCAACTAGGGCTTGTGGGGATTCACAGATGGATGGAATTGTGATTCATACTGTTTATGAACCGCAATATTCTGACGGATGCCCAGTGGGCGAAGATTGAACCGCACTGTCTTGGGAAGCCAACTGACCCCGGACGCAGCGGAGG
>DATMTF010000162.1:0-11280 GCA_035565015.1 Asticcacaulis sp.
AGCGGCAAAAAATAAGGGCCACGGATTACCCGAAGGCCCTGTATTTAACTGCGAAGATGGTGGGCGCTACAGGGATTGAACCTGTGACCCCTACCATGTCAAGGTAGTGCTCTCCCGCTGAGCTAAGCGCCCATCTTCATCTGCGGTCTCAAGGCTTTGCGTCGTCTGGCTTTAAAAAGCCGCGCGTCGCCGCCGAGGAGCGGGTGTATAGCCAAGCCCTGCCGCTGTGGCAAGCGTCCGCTGCATTTTTTCTGCGGAAAACTTAGGCGCCCCCAATCTATGCGCCGCCTGTCAGGGCCTGCGCCAGTTGGTCCGCGGTTTTCGCGGCGCGGGCGTGCTGGTCGTCGTTCAACTCGTGCGCGCTGTCCATCGCCGCCAGCAGGGCCTGCGCGTCGCCGTCGCCCGCATCCGCCGCCAGCAGCGCCCAGGCATAGGCTTCGACCTTGTCCTGCGCCACGCCCTCGCCCTGATAATAGAGGGCGGCCATGCGGCTCTGCGCCAGCGGAAAGCCCTGTTTCGCCGAAGCCGCAATCAAAGGCAGAGCCTTGGCCGGATCGGCGGCGACGCCCTCGCCCGCCAGATACATGTTGCCGAGATTATACTGCGCCGGAGCGTAGTCCTGATCCGCGGCCTTTTGATACCAGCTCATCGCCTGCGCATAGTCCTGCGTCACGCCGTCGCCCAGCTCGTACATATTGGCGACGTTGAACTGAGCGATGTCGTAGCCCTGCTGCGCCGCCTTCAGATACCAGCCGAACGCCGCCGCCGAGTCGTGACCAACCGCCACGCCCGTGTCATAGGCGATGCCCATATTGTACTGCGCGCCAGCATAGCCCTGATCGGCGGCCTTGCGTGTCCAGTTAAGCGCCTGAGCATAGTCTTTCACGACGCCCTGGCCCTTGGCGTACATCAGGCCCAGCTCGGTCTGCGCTTCGGGATCATTGGTCTGCGCCGCCTTTTCGTACCAGAGATACGCCTGCGCATAATCCTGACCGACGCCGTTGCCGACATAGTAGTCGTCGCCAAGCCGCACCTGCGCGCGCACATCGCCGGACGCAGCCTTTTGCGTCAGGACGCCGATGTCCATCGTCTCTCTCGCGCGCTGCTGATCGGTCAGGGCGACGGCGTCCTGAACGGCGAAGGCGGGCGCGGCGCTG
The DNA here is from genome assembly GCA_035565015.1 of Asticcacaulis sp. GTDB lineage: Bacteria > Pseudomonadota > Alphaproteobacteria > Caulobacterales > Caulobacteraceae > Asticcacaulis. Next base: position 1,158 of record DATMTF010000162.1, read on the forward strand.
GCCAGCAAGGCCGCCGCCGCCAAGGTCATGATGATCCGTCGCATGGCGACAGCTCCTGAATAATAAAACCGTACTGTTCGGTTCATTATATGTGACGCCGGTCAGATTCTGCCAGTAGCCGCGCCCGATTTTTGTCACTTTTAGAAAAATTTGGTGATTTGGCCACAGGTGTGTGTTCGCAGCGCAACATTAATCGTCGCGTGTGTCGGTGCGCATATAGTCATAGACCGCCAGACCGGTTTCCGGATCGCTGAATTCGCGCCACGAGTCGGCCTCCATCGCAGTGCGCGCGTCGCGCATGCCGTCGCGCCAGTGTTCATCGAGCGACACGCGCCAGAACTCGAAATCCTTGGACTGGATCTCGCGCCGGTTGGAGCGGTTGATGATATGGACCAGACTGACGCGGCCGTCATAGACGTCGGCGGGCAGGCTCTGGTCGCAAAGGCGCTCCAGCGCGTCTTCCGGCACATATTGCGCCAGGGCGCGGATGGCGTGGCGCAGCCGGTACTTCTCCAGAAAGGCGTCGGTATTCAGGCGCGTGCGGCTGGAATAGGTGATGTCCTTGATGCGCTCCTGCACCTCGTCCATGGTCTGCGGCATCGGGCCGACGGCGCTGAACAGGTCGATCTGGAAAACCAGCGTGTCCTTAGCGACGCCCGCATCCAGCACATAGGACAGGGGCGTGTTGGAGACGAGGCCGCCGTCCCAATAGGGCTCGCCATCGACATAGACGGCGGGAAAGCCGGGCGGCAGGGCGGCGGAGGCCATGACGTGTTCGGGGCCGATGACGCGCTCAGGCTCATGGGTGTCGAAATAGACGAAATTGCCGGTGCGCACCTGCACCGCGCCGAGGCTCAGGCGCAAAGACCCCTTGTTGATGCGGTCGAAATCGACATGGCGCAGCAGCGTTTCGCGCAAGGGGGCGGTGTCGTAAAAGCTGGTCGCTTCCGGCGTTCCGGGCGGATTAAACCAGGGCAGCAGAAACCACGGACGGAAAAAGCCCTTGGCGCCCGCGATCAGGCTCAGCCAGCCGCTGAACTGGCGGAAATTGAAGTCGGTATGGGCGTGCTGACCGGCCAGGAGATCGCCGGGAATGGTTGTGGCGATCTCCTGCCAGAAGGCGCGTAAGGCGGGAACCCTGTCTTCGGGCGCATTGCCCGCGATAATGGCGGCGTTGATCGCGCCGATGGAGATGCCCGCGATCCAGTCCGGCTCGACCCCGCCTTCGTGCAGCACCTCATAGGCGCCGGCCTGATAGGCGCCCAAGGCCCCGCCGCCCTGCATGACCAGTACGGTCTGGTCATAGGGCAGTTTCAGCTTCGGACGGCGTTTGGGTTGCGGTTCAGCCTTATCGAAAGACATGATGCGTCTCCGTTTTGCCACCGCCTTCATATTGCGCCGCAATATGGCCGTTTCAAGCCCTTAATCAAGCGCGTACACCACACAGGCCTTGGATTCCAGACGGCGGATCGGCGGTGTCTGCACAAAAGGATTCTGCAACGCCCTGGCTTCCAGCATGGCGGGCGGCGCGCTATAATCCTGATGCATCTCTTTTAGAACAGGCGGAACCGGAATGGGCGGCGGGGCGGCGCGCGCGCCCGCCACCATGACCTCCTGCGCCTGCATGCCGTCGCCATCGTAACTCGGCTTACCGAGAATATCCGTCTCACACGCCCGGCCCGTCGGGTCGATCACCTTGACCGCGCCGAGTTTGGCGCCCGCCGCAGCCGCCGCCTGAAGCGCACGGGTATGGGCGTCCTTGATCGCTTCGGAATAGAGCCAGGTATTTGTGGCGTTGTCGGGCTGGAGATTGAAATTCACCGGCGAGGTCGAGTCCGGCGACGCAGCCAGCGCCAGCGCATAGGCGTGCTCAAGCTGGCGCACATCGCGCACCTCGACATTGAGGTTGAGGCTGACCTGATAGCCATTGATCTTGTCGCCGCGCTGGTTTTCGACCTTGTTGCCGTCCTTGTCGCGGTACTGCTCGTAAAGCGTGCGCATCGAAAAGCCAGTGGTGACGCGCACCGCGTCCTTGCCCAGCCCGTCCAGAGCCTGCATCAGCGCCTTGGTCTGGGCGATGGCTTTGGATTGCGCCTTGTCCGCCGTATCGTCGGTCGTCTGGAAGCTGGCCGAGAAACTGGCGCGGTTGGCGGGCAGTTCGGTGAAGACATAGCCGGTCTGGGTGATGACGCTCTCCTTCATCCACCAAGGCGCCTTGTCATAGGGCGACGGCTGCGGCGCATTGGTCTGCGCCATAGCGGGCGCGGCGGCCAGCAGCAGGCCGGTGAGAAGAACGAAATGTTTCATGATGAATCCCCCTGCGGTTTGACAGCAGGCTAACACGCGTCTTGCGTCACCGCCAGAGCTTCCAGCGCAGGTCGAGCGTGCGCGGATAGTCGGGATTGATCTCTACCGGCGGAATCTTCACCCTCCCCGGCGTATGGGTCGGGGCCTCGAAGCGCGACAAGCGGCGGCCTTCCGCCTCGTTTTCATTGAGCGGCAGGCTCTCATAATTGCGTCCGCCGGGATGCATGACGTGATAGCGGCAACCGCCGAGGCTGCGCTCCAGCCGCGCGTCCAGCACATCGAAAACCAGCGGCGTATTGACCGGCAGGTTGGGGTGCAGGCTCGACCAGGGCTGCCATGCCTTGTAGCGCACCCCCGCCACCTGCACCTGACCGTCGCGCGTCGGCTGCAAGGGCAGGCGACGGCCATTGCAGGTCACGACGTGCTGTTCGGGAATCGCGCCGGTCAGCACGACCTCCAGCCGCTCGACCGAAGAATCGACGCCGCGCGAGGTGCCGCCGCCGCTGGTCTCCTCGCCCATGACCGGCCATGGCTCAAGCGCCGCGCGCAGTTCCAGCGTCAAGTCGCCCACCTGCGTCTTGCCGAGCGACGGGAAGCGGAAATCGAAAAACGGGATGAACCAGTCGGACGAGAATTTAAATCCGCCGCCCGCCAGATGGCCGAGCACCTCGCCGAAATCCTCATGCACATAATGGCCGAGCATGAACCGGTCGTGCAGTTGCGTCCCCCAGCGCACCAGCGGGGCGGTGTACGGCTTTTTCCAGAAACCGGCGATCAGGGCGCGGATGACCAGCGCCTGAATCAGATTCATCTGCACGTGCGGCGACATTTCAAAGCCGCGCATTTCCAAAAGGCCCAGCCGCCCGCGATCCGAGTCGGGGCTATACAGCTTGTCGATGCAAAACTCGGCGCGGTGGGTGTTGCCGCTTAAGTCCACCAGCAGGTTGCGCAACAGCCGGTCCACCAGCCACGGCGCCGACTCCGCCTCGCCGTCCGGGAGGTTTTTCAGCGCGATTTCAAGCTCGTAGAGCGCCTCGTGCCGCGCCTCATCGACGCGCGGCGCCTGCGAGGTCGGACCGATATAGAGGCCGGAGAACAGATAGCTGAGGCTTGGATGGTTCTGCCAGAAACGCAGCATCGAGCCGAGCAGGTCCGGGCGGCGCAGGAACGGCGAATCCTCCGGCCTTTGCGCGCCCATGACGATGTGATTGCCGCCGCCCGTGCCGACGCGCTTGCCGTCGATCATGAACTTGTCCGCAACCAGCCGCGAGAGCCGCGCCTCGTCATAGACGGTGGTGAGGATGGATTTCAGTTCATCCCAGTCCTTCGCCGGTTGGATATTGACCTCGATCACGCCGGGATCGGGCGTGACCGACAGGCTCTCGACGCGGTGGTCGCGCGGCGGCGGATAGCCCTCGATCACCACCGGCGTCTGCGTCGCCCGCGCCACGGCCTCGATGGCGTGAATCAGGTCGAGATAGTGTTCGATATAGCTGAGCGGCGGCAGGAACAGGAACAGGACGCCATGGCGGACCTCGGCGCTCAAGGCGGTTCGGATCAGGCCGTTCAGCCCGGCCGACGCGGTTGCGCCTGATCTGGTCGCCGCATAGGCTGTCACAGCTTCCGCCGCATCCGGCAAGAGCGCAACCTCGGTGAAAGGCGAGCGCGGTGGGAAAATGTGTTCGTCCGCCAGAGCCGCATCGACATGCGGCAAGGCGCTGAGCGGCAGGCGCAGGCCGACCGGTGAATTGCCGGGGATCAGCATCATCTTATCGGTGCGGAACCGCCAGCCATTGCTGATCCAGCCATCTGTCTTCGCCGAAAAAGCCAGCGGGAGGACATAGCCGCTCGGTTCGCCGACGCTGTCATCGAGCTGCGCCTGCAACCGCTTGCGCTCGGTCGCCTCATAGAGATCGGCCTTAAGCATCTCGCCTTCGAGCGGAATGCGCTGCTCTTTCCAGAGCAGGTAGGGGATGTCCTCGTAGGCGGGCAGGACATAATCGCCGCCGACGCCCAGCGCATTCGCCAAACGCCGCAGAAAATCCCCGGCCCGCTCCCGCGTCACGTCGCCCTTCGCATCCGGATCGGCCAGAAGGTCCGGGTTCAGCCAGATCGGCTGTCCATCCATGCGCCAGTAACAGTTCATCGCCCAGCGCGGCAGTATCTCGCCCGGATACCACTTGCCCTGCGCATGCTGCATGAGCGCGCCTGTCGCAAAACGTGACGACAGACGCCGGAAAAGGTCATAGCCGAGCCGCTTCTTCTCATCGGACAGGGCGGTGAAATGCCATTCATCGCTCTTGCGGTCGTCGAGCGACACGAAGGTTGGCTCGCCGCCCATGGTCAGGCGCACCTGCTGCCGATCCAGCGCGGCGTCCACCTTGTGGCCGAGCGCGTCGATCGCCGCCCATTCGGAGTCGGTATAGGGCTTGGTGACGCGGCGGCTCTCATAGATGCGCGTCACGCTCATTTCGTGATCGAAGGTCGATTCCGCCCTTTCATGCGCGCCGCTGATCGGCGCGGCGCTGGTCGGATTGGGCGCGCAGCACAAGGGGATATGCCCTTCGCCGGTGAACATGCCGGAGGTCGCGTCCAGTCCGATCCAGCCCGCGCCGGGCAGGTACACCTCATACCAGGCATGCAGATCGGTGACGTCTTCACTAACCCCCGAAGGCCCGTCGAGCGATTCCATATCCGCCTTGAGCTGGATCGAATAGCCGGAGACGAAGCGCGTCGCCAACCCCTTGTGCCGCAGCGCCTGACAGGCCAGCCACGCCATATCGCGGCACGAGCCCTGCAACAGGTTGAGCGTCTCGGTCGGCGCCTGCACGCCCGGCGCCATGCGCAGCGTATAGTTCAGGTCGGCATTGAGTTTCTGGTTGAAGATGACGAGGAAATCGACCGTGCCCATCGGCTCTGTGGGCAGGGACGCGACATAGTCCATCAGGACCGGATCGCGGTCCTTGATCTCCAGATAGGGCGCCAGCTCCTCGCGCAACGCGTCGTCATAGACGAACGGAAAGGTGGTCGCCGTGTCTTCAAGGAAGAAGTCGAACGGATTAAAGACCTTGATCTCCAGCACCAGATCGACCGTGACCTTGAAATGGGTGGTTTTTTCCGGAAAGACCACACGCGCCAGCCAGTTGCCGAACGCGTCCTGCTGCCAGTTGATGAAATGGCCCGCCGGTTCGACCTTGAGCGCATAGGACTGGACATGCGCTTTTGTATGCGGCGCGGGCCTGAGCCGGATGACCTGCGGGCCCAAACTGATCGGACGATCATAGCGGTAATCTGAAACATGGTGCAGCGCAGCCAAAATGCTCATTCCGCGTGATCTCCCGCTTTTGCTCAGACTAGCATCAATTATCGGTGGAAGCCTGCGTTTCCACGCACATTCCTGTTACGAAACATAAAAAAAAGTGTCATGCTGCCGGTTCACGGAGGCTGGACAACCTCGTTTTTAGAAAGTGTAGTTGCGTCGCAGCATGAGGAAAACCTTTTTGAGCGCGATCTCAAGCGACATTCTTGCGTTCAGCTTCGACGGCCTGAGTTCGCCGTCGATCGATCTCAAATTTCGTCAGGGACCGCAAAAGGGCGAGCATACGCTGGGCTGGGGACTGGCCTGGTATCCGGGCGACACCAAGGCCGCCATCGTCGCCAAAGACCCGTCCGCGCGCGACACCCGATCGCTCAAGGGCGCGATGCACGACTGGGATTCGTTCCGCTCGACCGTCTTCTTCTGCAAGGTGCGCGGCGCCGCGACCGGCTACACCCATCTGGAAACCCAGCCCTTTTCGCGCAGCTTCGCCGGTCAGGACTGGCTGTTCATGCACAATGGCGATCTCGACAAGACCGCCATGGGCAAGCTGCATTTCAACAAGTCGATCTTTCTGGAGCCGATGGGCCGCACGGATTCGGAGCTGGCCTTCTGCTTCCTGCTGGGCAAGGTGCAGGATTACGGCGCGCGCGCCCTGGCCGATATCGACCATCAGGTCTTGCTGAGCTGGTTCCTGCAACTGGACGATCTTGGCTCGGCGGATATGGTGATCTCGGACGGGATCACGGTGGCCGCTTTTTACGGCTCCAGTTCCGATACCCATCTCTATTATGCGCGCATCAAGCCGCCGCATCTGCCGCATGGCTACCACGCCGAGTCGGCGACGTTTGCGCTCAACAATCCGCGCGACACCTTCCGCACCGCCCTCGTCTTCTCCTCGACCGAGTTCGAGCAGGGCGACTGGACAAGGATGCAGAAGGGACAACTGATCATCGCCCGGCGCGGCGGCGTGATCTGGACCAACAAGAAAGAGACGAAGACCACCCCGCCGCAGCAGGCGACGCACGAGATGGAAGGCCATCTGCAAGGCGTGACGCCGCAGCAGGGCGTTTTGGCCTTCGCCGACCAGCAGGCGCAGGCGCAGCAACTGTCCATTCTGGAAACCCTGCAACAGGCCGCGCACGTCCAGCACAATGTGCTGAATCTGCGCTCGCAGACCCATGCGCCGGACGGCTCGCCCCTGACCTACCGCCTGTACGACGTCATCCATTCGACCGAATACAGCTATGAGCGCGAGGTCGAACATTCGACTCACGTTTTCCGTCTCGCGCCGGTCGAGGACGCCTTGCAGGAGGTGGTCAACTGCACGCTCAGCATCTCCGCCGAGGGCGAGGAGATGCGCGTCGAGGACGTGTTCGGCAACCAGATGCTGCATTACAGCATCAACAAGCCGTATAAAAAACTCACCGTCTCCTGCCGCTCGCGCGTCAGAATCTACGGTACGCCGCCCGACGACCTGTCGCCCGACCGCCGCCAGCTTTCCGCGCCCCTGACCATGATGCCGTGGCAACGCAAGATGATGGACCCGTACCTGCTGCCGCCGGAACTGCCGGAGACGCAGCTTACCGAGCTGATGACCTATGCGATGAGCTTCGCCGAGCGCAATGGCCGCCACCTGCTCGACACGCTGAACGACATCAACCAGACCCTTTACCGCGACTTCCGCTATGTGCCGGGCGCGACCTCCCTGCGCACCACAGCCTTTGAGGTCTATGCCTCGCGCGAAGGCGTCTGTCAGGACTTCGCCAACCTGTTCATCTGCCTGGCGCGCCTGCTGGGCGTGCCGGCGCGCTACCGCATGGGCTATGTCTTCACCGGGGCGAACTACGAAAACAAGCTGCAATCCGATGCCAGCCACGCCTGGGTGGAGATCTACATCCCCTATATCGGCTGGCGCGGCTTCGATCCGACCAATGGCTGCCTGACGGCGCAGGACCATGTCCGCGTCGCCTGCGGCCGCAACTATCTCGACGCCACGCCCACGTCGGGAACCATATACAGAGGGGGCGGCAAGGAAACGCTGCGGGTTCAGGTCACCATGAACGAGGTCTTCAATTAACTTAACGAAACGCCCGCGCGCGTGGCGCCAGGGCGGTCAGGGACAACGGATTTGACGCTCGACACTTATGCGACCAACGGATTTTACGACGAGCTTTTCGCGGAGGACGGCAAGGCCCACACCGCCGCCCGCCCCCTGATCGAGCGGCTGGACGCGCTCAGCCGCACCGAGCTGAAACGGCGGCAGAAGCACGCCGAGGACATTCTTTATCAGTCCGGCAACACCTTCAACGTCTATGGCGACAAGAAGGGCACGGAAAAGATTCTGCCCTTCGACATCATTCCGCGCATGGTCTCGGCTCAGGACTGGGCCAGGCTGGAGCGCGGCATCGAACAGCGCATCCACGCGCTCAACCTGTTCATTCAGGACATTTATAACGATCAGAAGATTATCAAGGACGGCGTCATACCCGCTGAATTGATCTTTTCCTCAGCCTGCTATCTGAAACCCTGCGAGGGCCTGAAGCCGCCCAAGGGCGTATGGACGCATATTTCCGGCACCGACTTCGTGCGCGACGGCGACGGCGAATTCTATGTGCTGGAGGACAATCTACGTTGCCCGTCCGGCATCTCTTACGTGCTGGAAAATCGCGCGGTCCTGAAACGCATCCTGCCCGACGCCTTTCACACCATGAAGGTGCGCCCCGTCTCCGACTATGGCGACCACCTGTACCGCACGCTGAAATATATTGCGCCCGATGGCCGAGACGAGCCGAACATCATCGTCCTGACGCCCGGCATCTACAATTCCGCCTATTTCGAGCACGCCTATCTGGCGCAGCAGATGGGCGTGCCGCTGGCGCAGGGCTCGGACCTCGTGGTCGAGGACGACGTCGTCTATATGCGCACGACCGAGGGCCTGCAGCGCGTCGACGTCATCTATCGCCGCATCGACGACGAATATCTCGACCCGGAGATTTTCAAACCGGACTCGGTGCTGGGCGTGCCGGGCGTCATGAACGCCTATCGCAAGGGCAATGTCGCCCTGGCCAATGCGCCGGGAACCGGCATAGCCGACGACAAGGCGATCTATGCCTATGTGCCGCGCATCATCAAATATTATCTCGATGAGGATGCCATCGCCAACAATGTCCCGACCTATATCTGCGAAGAGGCTTCAGACCGCGCCTATGTGCTTGAGAATCTCGACACGCTGGTGGTCAAGGCGGTCAATCTGTCGGGCGGCTACGGCATGCTGATCGGGCCGAAATCGACCAAGGCCGAGCAAAGGGAATTCGCCGAGCGCATCAAGGCGAAACCGCGCGACTATATCGCCCAGCCGACCCTGTCCCTGTCGCGCTGCCCGACCCTGATCGGCAACGCCATCGAAGGCCGCCACGTCGATTTTCGTCCCTATTCTCTCTTTGGCGAAGACATCTTCACCCTGCCCGGCGGCCTGACCCGCGTGGCGCTCAAGAAAGGCTCGCTGGTGGTCAATTCCAGCCAGGGCGGCGGCTCGAAAGATACATGGGTTTTAGAAGATACTGGGGTATCGGAAGACACGTCCGAAAAAGGAGACGCCTCATGCTGAGCCGCGTCGCCAATTCGATCTATTGGATGTCGCGCTATCTGGAGCGCGCCGACAATGTCGCCCGCTTTATCGACGTCAACACGCACTTAACGCTCGATCAGGCGCTGACGCCCGAAGCGACCCAATGGTATCCGCTGGTCGCCACCTCCGGCGATGATGAGGACTTCAACAAACGCTATCGCGCGGCGGACGAACGCTCTGTGGTGCGTTTTCTGACCTTCGATGCGCAAAATCCCAACTCGATCATGGCCTCGGTCTATCGCGCGCGTGAAAACGCCCGCACGGTGCGCGAAATCATCCCGGTCGAAATGTGGGAGGTGATCAACGAACTGTACCACCTGACCCAGGCGCACAGCCGCAAGCGCGCCCTCGCCGACCTGCACGACTATTACAAGCAGGTGCGCCAGTGCGGCCATCTGTTCACCGGCCTGATGCACAATACAATGAGCCGCGAACAGGGCTGGCAGTTCGCGCATCTGGGCCAGATGCTGGAGCGCGCCGACAAGACCGCCCGCCTTTTGGACGTCAAATACTTCCTGCTGCTGCCGCGTCATCGCGCCGTCGACAGCGCCTATGACGCCGTGCAGTGGGGCGCAGTGCTGAAATCGGTCAATGCGCTGGAAATGTACCGCCAGCAATATCATTCGATCAATTACAGCGACGTGACCGGCTTTTTGCTGTTCGCGCGCGGCTTTCCGCGTTCGGTGCTGTTCTGCCTGCATCAGGCCGCGCAGGCCATGCGCGCCCTGCCCTCGGATGGCGGCGCGCCCGCTTTCGAAGAAGTCACGCGGCTCAACCGCACCATGGAGACGACCAGCGCCGCCAGCGTCATCTCCGGCGGCCTGCACGAGTTCATCGACCTGTTGCAGGCCAATCTCAACCTCGTCGAT
>DATMTF010000163.1:0-3523 GCA_035565015.1 Asticcacaulis sp.
AGAAACTCGGTAGGATTTTTGCGGCCATCCCGCCAAGGATGGCCACAGACAAGCGTCTTATTCGGCGGCTTGCAGGACCGGCGTGTCGGACGCGGCGGTCTTGATCGCAATCGTCTTCGGCTTCTTGGCTTCGGGCACTTCCAGCGTGAGCGTGATGGACAGAAGGCCATTGGCCAGTTCGGCGTCGGTCACCTTGATATGGTCGGCGAGCTGGAAGCGGCGCTCAAAGCTGCGCTCGGCCAGGCCGCGGTGCAGGAAGGTGCGGCCCGCGTCGTCGGCGTCCTTCTTGCCGGCGACGGTCAGCACGTTTTCCTTGACCTCGATATTGAGCTGGTCGGGCTTAAAGCCGGCGACAGCGATTTCGATGCGGTAGGAATCGCCCTGATCTTCGGTTTCCTTGACGAGACGCTCGATATTGTAGGGCGGCCAGCCCGGCGCCGAGGCGCTGGTTGCGGTCGCGCTGTCGAGCAGGCTGACCAGACGGTCAAAGCCAACGGCGGAACGGTACAGGGGCGAGAAATCAATAGCGGTGCGCATAGGGGCTCTCCTTAAAATAAGCGAGGCCTTGCAGGGTCCGTCAGCGACGGGGCGTACCTGCAAAGGTTTGATTTTGAACGGCGTCTACATCCCCAAATGGGCAATGTCGTCGTTCAAGAAGGCCCGCTCAGCGGCGCCTTCACATCTGATTTGGGAACCCTGCGGGCGCGTTCAATACGCCGCCGCTATTTTTTTCACAGCATGTACGGTCCCCACATGATGGCGATGGCCCCGGCTATCCCCAACGCCATGAAGGCGGTCATGACGAGAATGACAGCCCCGGCGGCGCCGTTCAGCGCGCGGCTCTGGCGGCTGCGGGCCAGAAACCACAGCTCCAGCACGCCGAGCGGAATCAGATAGGCGCCGAAGACAAGCACGGTGTCGGCGGGACCGGACAGGCTGTCAGTCATACCGAGGCCGCCGCTCAACAGCGCCCAGCCCATTATGCCGACGCGCAGGAACCACACGCCGTTGACGGCCAGAACGGCGCGCATCGCCCATTTTTGGTGACGGGCGATGTCGCGCCGGACGGCGAAGCGCCAGGCCAGGGCCACGAACAGCAGGATCAGCGCGCCATTGAGCGACACCGCCGCCGCCGAGATCAGCGACAGCCAGGTATGGCGCGCCCAGGTCAGCCATAATCCGCTGCACGCCATCACGCAGGCGATGAACATGAACAAGCGGCCATTCCAGCGATGCAGAGCGGGCCAGCGGCGCCGCGCGGCGGGGATAAGCTGCCACAGCCCGCTCAGGGTGATGACGGTGGCCAGCAGCACATGCAGGGCGAACAGAAGATTGCCTGCGTCATCGCCCGCGACATAGCCCTTGATCAGCGGCTTGTCGTTCCAGCCCGCATAGTCGCCAGCCAGCGTCCTGCGGCCATAATGGGCCAGAATCATCCAGACGAAGGCGGCCTGTCCGGCGGCGGCGGTCAGATACCAGATCCGGCCGACATAGAGTAAAAACCGACTGGCGGGCGAATTTTGCAACTGTGGCGAAGGCGTCATGTGCGATTCCTGAAAAGACAAAAACCGACGGGATGCGGTCGCAACCGCGCTTCGTCTCGCCGATTTGGAAATCGGCCATGTTTTTGGTGTAGGGTCTCATTCAGGTTTGGCAGGGAGGCGGCTGTGAGCATAGCGCAATCGGATGTGATCAAGGCGCCGCCAAGGGACGGCCTGTCGGATGCGAGCCTGTTCGCCGTCATCTTCGCCATTTCGGCTTTCGCCTATTGTCTGAGCCTGTGGGTGGGCGAGCGGCAGGGGTTGGCGTCCGGCCTTTTCGCGTTTGTTGGCGATGCGACCTGCGGATGGTCATGGCTGCTGACGCGAGCCCTGTTCCGGCGCGACGATCCGCGCCCTATCTGGCCGTTGAGCGTCGTCCTGCTGCTGGTCGCGACGGGCGGCGTTCTGCTGATGATCCCGGCGCAGACGCAGGGCTGGGCGCTGATGGCGGCGCGGGTCGAGACCCTGCTCAGTTCCTGTCTGCTGCTGCTGGCCCTGATCGAGCCTCTGCGCGGACTGCGCGCCGACACGCCGCGCGGCGAGCGCTTTTTCCGTCTGATCTTTACCGCAGGCTACGGCGCCTTATTGATCGTCGCCGTCATCTGGGCCAGCGGCGCGGCGGCGCAGTGGATCAAGGCGGCCTGCGCCCTGCTGGCGGTCGCAGGCATGACGGCGGCGACCCTCTATCGTCATCGCCATCCCTTGCCTTTGACGACACGGCCGCGCCGCGCCGCCAGCGCGCACGACGTCGCATTGGGGGCGCGCGTGCTTGAGCTTGTGACGAAGGAGAAGCTGTTTACCGACAGCGAACTGAAACTGGCCGATCTGGCGCGGCGTCTGGGCGAGCCCGACTATCGCGTAACCCAGAGCCTGACACGGGCGCTGGGCTTTCGCAATATCAATCACATGCTCAACCATTTCCGCCTCGCGGCGGCCAAATCTCAGTTGGCCGACCCGGACTGCGATCTGCCGGTGCTGACCATAGCGCTCGATTGCGGTTTCGGCTCGATCGGGCCGTTCAACCGCGCCTTCAAGGCTGAGATGGGCGTGACGCCGACGCAATACCGCGAAGCGCGCCGCGCTCAGGCCTGACTGGCGGCCTTTTGCTGCGCCGGGGTCAGGTGCGAAAATTCTTCCGCCACCTCGCCCGCCGTCAGTTGCGACCGGTGGTGGTCTTCTTCGGCAAGCAGGCGCACGGCTTCCAGAGCCGCCTGACAGCCCATGCCCGCCGCCGTCACGGCCTGACGATAGATGTCGTCGGTGACGTCGCCCGCCGCATAGACGCCCTTGATGGCGGTCCTGGGCGTGCCGGGTTCGACCACAAGGTAGCCGCCGAGCTTGGTCTCTAACTGGCCCTCGAACAGGGACGAGGCCGGGGCGTGGCCGATGGCGATGAAGACGCCGTCGAGGTCGATGACGCGATGCTGCTGCGTATGCACGTCCTGCAAGCGCACGCCGGTGACCGCCGCGCCGCCGAATTCATTGGTTTCGCCGAGAATTTCGTCGATGGCGGCGTTCCAGATCGGTTCGATCTTGGGTTCGGCCAGCATGCGCTCGACCAGAATCTTCTCGGCGCGCAACGTGTCGCGGCGATGGATCAGATAGACTTTCGAGGCGAACTTGGTCAGGAACAGGGCCTCCTCGACCGCCGTATTGCCGCCGCCGACCACGGCCACGACCTTGTTGCGGTAGAAGAAGCCGTCGCAGGTCGCGCAGGCCGAGACGCCGAAACCCTGATAGGTCTTTTCCGACTCGATCCCCAGCCACTTGGCCTGGGCGCCGGTGGCGATGATCACCGTTTCGGCCAGGAATTTGGCGCCGCTTTCGGTTTGCAAAAGGAACGGGCGCTGGCTGAGATCGGCGACGGTGACGATCTCGCCGATCACCTCGGCGCCCATGTGCAGCGCCTGATCGCGCATCTGGTCCATCAGCCACGGCCCCTGCACGACCTCGGCGAAGCCCGGATAGTTTTCGACATCGGT
>DATMTF010000164.1:0-2598 GCA_035565015.1 Asticcacaulis sp.
CGATCTGACGCCATCAGATCGAAAAGCGCTCTAAACGGCTGTTATGGGCAGATCCCGCGATAGCGGGGTATCTGGCCGACGAGTGAGCATGGGCGGAAGCGGCTGTCGAGTTCCATGGCCAGCACCAGATCCCAGCCGTCCCGGCAGGCGCCGGTCGAGCCGGGCAGGCAGAAGATGAACGTATCTTCCGCCTGACCGGCGAAGGCGCGCGACTGGAGCGTAGCCACGCCGACGGTCGTCAGGCTGGCATGGTGAAACACCACGCCGAAACCTTCCATTTCACGCCGGAACAGAGGACGAATGGCCTCCGGGGTCACGTCGCGCGGGGCGAACCCCGTGCCGCCGGTCGTCAGGATGACGTCGACACCGTCATCGGCCACCCATTTGCCGATCTGGCTGCGGATGGCGTCGACATCATCCGCCACGATGACGCGGTCCGTCAGGGTGTGGCCGGCTGCGACCAGGCGTTCCGCCAGCAGGGCGCCAGAGGCGTCTGTTGTCATGTCGCGGGTGTCTGAAATCGTCAGGACGGCAATATTGAGAGGATAGAAGGGGAGGTCTGGATTGATACCGGCCATGGCGATGCCTCAGGCCGTCACGGCGGACAGGTCCGCGAAGCGGGGGAACAGGATGTTGTTCTCCAGATGCATATGGACGCGCAGATCCGTATCCAGCTTCTGACAGGCGGCATAGAGGGCGCGCCAGGTCGTACAGGCGCCTTGGGGCGGAATAAAGTCCGTGGTCAGCCGCGCCAGGGTTTCGAGCTGCCCGCCGAGATCTTCGTGATCGCTCATCATGCGCGCCACCGGATGGGTCAGGTCATAATGGCCGCCCAGCATGGCGGGGAACAGCATCTGCTCTTCGATGACCTGATGCTCATCCAGCTCATGCGCCATCATGGCCAGAAGATCACCGAGACCGTGCGGGCAGTCGGGGCTGTCGCGGTGGACGGCCTCGACACGGCGCGCCATGCGGATCGCTTCGGGAAATTCTGCGCGATGAACCTCGTGGTAGCGCTCGATAATATACGGGATGAGCGCTTCGGTCGCATCCGGCGCTTCTGTGTCCACCCCCTTAAGGGCCGCAAGATCGCCGAGCACAAGCGCCAGATCGACGCCGCGGGCGGCTGCGGCTTCGCTGAGGGGGATGGCGCCCTTGCAGCAGAAATCAATCTTGTAGCGCCGGAAAACGGCTGTGGCGCCCGGCATGGCCACGGCGATGTCCTTGACCAGTGCTTCTGGGGCCAAGGTATCTGGGATTGAGGTATGTGGCATGATCATCTCGTAACTCCTTTACCGGGATGTCTATAGCCTCCCCGCGGCATGGCGGCATTAAAGGCTGTCAATCCGCCGCCCAAGGCTTTTCGGACATTCACTTGATAAACTTCGGGGGTGCGGCATGTCGGCGGAGCTTGCCTGCGCTGCGGCCAGAGCGCCGATCTGGTGGAATCGGATCGTCGCTCTAAGTCTTTGTTTTGTCGATATTATTTATCCAAAAAGTGGAGCCGCTCTTTGGGGGACGCTCTATATTGCGAAGCCTGCGGCATTATCGGCCAGTCCTGTGCGTCCCAAGTTCCTCGGCTCGTTGCGGACGAGTTTGAGGCGTCAGGACAACCCGTCGGCCACAGGCTGAAGGACAACCTGCCCGGCGACCTCAGGAATCTGGCGGAGTCAGGCGGTTAGCCCCGCTCGGCGCTGCACGACCGTTCGGAGGGCGGCCACATTTCCTTGGCGGCCTTGCCGGTCGCGCCCTTGCCCGGCGGCATGTGGTTGTCGAGCAGCGGACTGGGCGCCGCCAGGCGCCTGAGCGGCGCCGGCCGGGCCAGTTTGACCTCGGCGCCCTGCACTTCGACGCCGTAATCCGACAGGGTGGCGAAGGCGCGCGACAGGTTTTCGGCCGTCATGCCCAGCAGCGAGGCGAGGGTGCGCTTTTCGTAAGGCAGGGTAACCGTTTCCACGCCGCCCTGACGCACCTGAAGCGTCAGCAGGTAATTGGCCAGCCGCTCGGCGCCGCTGCGCAGCTTCTGGTTCTTGATGGAACGGACCAGGCCGCGGTAACAACCGGAGACTTCCTGAGCGACGGCCACGGCGAAAGCCGGGTCTTCATTCATCGTGCGCCGCAGCGACTCGGCGGAAAGCATCAGAATCTGCGATTTTTCCAGCGTGCGGGCCGACATCAGGGCATTGGCGTCCAGCACCACGGCGGCCAGGATGAAGGTTGAAACGGGCCTGAGAATCGCCAGCGTGCTTTCCTTGTCCTTCCAGGTGCCCTGCAGCTCAACCGTACCCTCCAGCAGGATATAGAGAAAGTCGACCGGATCGCCCTCATACAGCAGGGTGGCATTGGCCGGAAAGTTTTGCAGGAAGGCGCCGCCGGTCGCGTCCGTGAACCGGGCGTCATTCATGCCAGCGAACAATTGCAGGCCGCGAATTCGGTTAAGATCGACGTCTCTCATAGGCGGAACTGACTCGTTTAAGCTGGGGCATTCAACTCAGCATTGCTGCTGCAATTGATAAATGTCAAGCCGAAATCGCAAGGCTTCACTGACGGATTACTGCCTTTTGAATAGTCGTATGGCGAGGGCTTTGGGTTGATAAT
>DATMTF010000165.1:0-3066 GCA_035565015.1 Asticcacaulis sp.
GGCGATGCCGCGCCGCCCGCGCCGCCGCCGCCAGCCCGGTCGCGGGCTTGGGGTCGTCCCAGCTTAATGCCGTGAACGTCGCCCCCAATCGCGCAGCGATGTCGCCAACGCGGCGCGCCCAGCCGGCGCCGTCCGGATTGATGCGGTGGTCGACACAGACAACATGCAAGGGACGCTGACCCCACGCCTTGAGCGCATACAGCAGGGCCAGCGAGTCGCCGCCGCCGGAGACGGCGACGCCGAGCGGCCCATCGCCGTTCAGCCGCGCCGCAAAGTCGGGAAACAGCGCTTCGGACGCGAATCTGTCCGCCACGCGCGGTCTTAACCGCCGCACTTATACTTGCTGTTCAGAGACTTGGCCGTGGCGCGCATTTCGGCGGTCGCGCCCTTGGCGTAGACCTTGTCGAACTGGCCGAGCGCCGCGCAGGCGTCCTTGGGCCGGTTGGCGGCGCCCAGGGCGTCGGCCAGCCGCACCGTACTTTCCGGCGCCCACGAGGTCTTGGGCCAGCCCTTGAGCGAGGAGGCGTAGGCGGCGATGGCGCCGTCATTGTCCGACTTCATGGCGCGCAACTGGCCGAGGCGGAACCAGGCTTCCGGCGTTTGCGACGCTTCCGGCCAGGTCGTGGTGAAGGCTTCAAAGGCGCGCTGGGCGTCATCGGTCTTGCCGGAGGTCATCAGGTTGAAAGCCTGCTCGAAATCGCCCTCGGCGTCGCCGGTCGAAGGCGGCGGCGGCGGCGGCGGGGCCAGCAGGGCGTCGATGTCTTTCAGATGGGCGTCGGCCTGATCGGCGCGCTTGATCAGGGTGTCGGTGCGCGTCGCTTGCGCGGCGGTCTGCTGTTGCAGCACCTGGTTCTGGTGCTGCAACTCCTCGACCTGACCGATCAGTTGCGTGACCTCCTGGTTGAGCTGGTCCTGCTTGCGCGACAGGGTGTCGACGGTCGCCTGCAAGGCCACCACTTCCGGGTCGGGTTCGATCAGGATCGGCGGGCTGGACGAGTTCTGCACGCGCTGTACCGAACGCTCCAGCTTGCGCACGTCGCGGTCGAGGCGCTGCAGCTTCTTGGCGTCCCAGACGGTCGCATCGGTCGGAACCTGATTGGGATCGTCCTTGTCGTCGTCGCCGCCAAAAATCTGCGCGTGCGCGGCCTGAACGGGCAGCAGCGTCGCCCCGGCAAGGCCAAGCCCGCCGCCCAGCAGGGCCAGGCTCAGACCCGCCATCAGGCGCGCGCGAAAACTACGTGAGTGTCCGGGGAGTGTGGTAGCCGACATGAAGCTGTGCCCTGACTCTTGAAAAACAAGGGTTCATCCAGTTAGCAACATAGTCAGGCTGAAATAAGACGTAAAGCCCCTTGCGGGCGGCGCAACCGCCCGCAAACGCCTCGCTTATCCGGCGGACGGCGCGACCGCCCGCAAAGGACGACGCTTTACTGGCTGGCGGCCAGCTTGTCGTTGGACACCCAGCCGACATTGTCGTTGTCGTCGGCGACTTCCCAATACATGCCCTCCTTATTGCCGGTCGGGTAGACGACCAGTCCGGCGGGCAGGGCGCGCACCACCGCGCCCTTCGGGTCCGGCGATTTGCGCAGCAGGGTCGCCGACTGCACCGTATAGCTGCGCGACGGCGCCGCCGCCGCGCCGCCCGCGTCGATGCCGCCGAGATTGTTGACCATGTCCGAATAGGCGACGATGAAGGCCTGGGTGACGATCCGGCCAATATCGGTGTCCTCATAACCGCCGCCGACCGCGCCGCCGAAACCGACCGCGCCGCCCGCACCCCAGGTCAGGTCGTTCTTGGCCGCGTGGCCCTCGAACGAGTTGGATTCCGAGGTGCGCACATCGGTGATCGACAGCACCACGTCGGACTCAAGCTTCTTGGTGCGGAAACCGCCGATCAGACCCCCGACCTGTCCGCCGACCATGCCGCCGATCAGGCCCGCCGCGCCGCCGCCGCCCGTATTGGAGTCCGCGCTGCCGACCTCGGCCACCAGTACATAATCCGCCGCCTTGATCTGGCCCTGACCGACGTTCGAGCCGCGTTGCAGGCCCATCGACTGGTTCAGTTCGCGTTCGCGCGCCGCCGCATCCATGCCCGCGCCGCGATCGACCAGACCGAAACAGCCTGACTTTTGCACGATGACCTTGAGCAGCTTCTGCGGCGGGGCCAGTTTGGCCTGCGTCCAGCCGTTGGAATCGTCGCCATCGACAATGGTGATCGTGCCCAGCCGCTTCGTGCAGTGCGGAATGGAGGCGACCATCTTGTCCTGCTCCTGCTGGACCTTGCTGGCCTTGGCCGATTGCGCGAAGGCGCCGGGCGCAAGACCCGTAGCGGCGGTCGCGACCGCCAGAACGCAAATCATACTGTTACGAAGACAGGACTTGAACATGGAAAGGCTCCCCAGCCGAAATTTGCCATTAAACTCTGCGAGCCGCGCGCCGGCTAAAATCTACGCTGACGGCGCGTCGGAAACACGACGCATACTGGAGGGCGGTCGCAACGGAACGTCATCGCCGCGAAACACATCTGACAGCCCCTAAAACAACACCCCCCTAAAACAACACCCCTCAGCCTAAAGGCGAGGGGCGTTGCTGGCAACTTAAGAATTTATCAAGCCGTCAGGCGAAACGGACCTTATTGCGCGCCGGACACCAAGGTGGTGTGGGCGTTGCGGTTCTTGGCCCAGGCGTCTTCGCCGTCGCCCGGATCGATCGGCTGTTCCTTGCCGTAGGAGATGGTCGAGATGCGGTTCGGCGTGACGCCGTGCGCGGTCAGGAAATCGGCCACGGCCTGGGCGCGACGCGCGCCGAGGGCGAAATTGTATTCGCGCGTGCCGCGCTCGTCGCAATTGCCTTCGATGCGGACCATGACGCCCGGATAACGCGTCAGCCACGCCGCCTGAGCCGCCAGGACGCTCTGCGCGTCGGAACGGATCGAGGACTGGTCGGTGTCGAAATAGATGCGGTCGCCGACATTGACCACGAAGTCCTGTTGCGAGCCCGGCACGATGCCTGGCAGCGGCGCCTGCGCGACCGGCTCCTGAGCGGGCGGCGGCGGGGCGGGCTGTTCAG
>DATMTF010000166.1:0-4101 GCA_035565015.1 Asticcacaulis sp.
GGCCGTCACCACGGGCACCTCCGCCTGGCAGGACACGCCGGTCTGGGGTTACTTAAGGACCGCAGGCATGATCGGCTGGATACTCAGCCTGCTGGGCGTCGGCTGGACCATGTTGCAGGCGCGCCGCCACAGGCAGATCACCGCCCTTATCGATGACGAGCGGACGAAGTCGGTGACCGCCTGGGCCTTTGGCGTCGGCTATGTGCTGCTGTTGTTTCCGTTGGCGGGCATCTATACGGCCAGCTACTTCATGCCGGTTGGGATTCACTTCGTTATCCCCATCATGCTGGCCATCGGCGTCGTCGCTCCGACTGCGACCTATGCCGTGCTGTTCCGGCATTGATGATGGAGAGGCTTTGTAACCGTCTTAAAGACCACCGCGCCGCGCGCAATCTGACCCAGGCCGATCTGGCCGTCATGGCGCAGGTGTCGCGCAAGACGATCAACACCATTGAAAACGGCGTCTTCACGCCGTCCACCTTGCTGGCGCTGAAATTGGCGCAGGTCTTCGACGTCGCCGTCGAAGACCTGTTCTATCTTGAAGACGGCGATTGAGCTACGAGTTAAACCGCCTGTCCCGCCGCCCATCCCGACGACCAGGCCCACTGGAAATTATAGCCGCCCAGCCAGCCGGTGACATCGACGCATTCGCCGATGAAATGGAGGCCGGGAAGAATGCGGCTCTCCATGGTCTGCGAGGAGAGGGCGCGCGTATCGACTCCGCCCAGCGTTACCTCCGCCGTGCGATACCCTTCCGTGCCCATGGGCGTCAGCGTCCAGCGGTTCAGCGCGGCTGCGAAGGCGTCAAGCGCCCGGTTCGGCAGGTCGGCCATGCGCGCCTGCGCGGGCAGGTCGAAAATCTCCAGCCAGCGTTCAGCCAGCCGGTTCGGCAGGGTCTCGGCGGCGATGGTGGCCAAGGCGGCCTTGGGGCGCTCGGCCTTTCGCGCGCGCAGCCATTGCGCCGCATCGACGCCGGGCATCAGGTCGATGGCGACGCTCTCGCCGGGACGCCAATAGCTTGAAATCTGCAGGACAACCGGACCGGACAGGCCGCGGTGGGTGAACAGAAAACCGTCGCGAAACCCCGCCCCGCCCGCGTGGGCCTCGGCGTCAAGTCCGACGCCCGACAGGCCGTTCAGACGCCTGAGCCAATCCTCGCCCAGCATAAACGGAACCAGACCGGCGCGCGTCTCGACAATCTCATGCCCGAACTGGCGCGCAATATCATAGGCGAAGCCGGTGGCGCCCATTTTGGGAATGGACAGGCCGCCGGTGGCCATGACCAGCTTTTCGGCGCGCACATCGCCGCGCGCGGTTTGTAAGCGAAAACCGTCGCCTATGCGCGCGACTCCGGCAACCGCCGTCGCCAGCCACAGCCCGCCGCCCGCATCGCGCAGATCATCGAGCAGCATGTCAATAATATCCTGCGCGCCGCGCTCGCAGAACAACTGCCCTTCGGTCTTTTCATAATAGGGAATGCCGCGCTTCGTCACGCGGTCGAGGAAATCGTGAGGCGTAAAGCGCTTCAGCGCCGAGATGCAGAAGGGCGGGTTCTGCGATAGATAGGTCTTCGGCGTCGCTTCCAGATGCGTGAAATTGCATTTGCCGCCGCCGGAGATACGAATCTTTTCCGCCGGTTTGGCGGCATGGTCGATGACCAGCGTGCGGCGTCCGCGTCGCGCCGCTTCGATGGCGCACATCAGTCCGGCGGCGCCGGCGCCGATCACGACGACGTCGAATTTTGCTTCGGTCACCATATTTTCGCCTCATGTCGCCGCAATCAACTTGCCCGACTAAAAACTTACGTTAAGGTCAGCTATCACATTTCAGGCTCAACAGGAGAGGCGCATGTCCGATCTCGCAACCATTACTCAGAAAATCGCCGCCGCCGTCGGTGAAAATTCCGGCCTCGGCAAGACCGTCAAGGTCGATTTCGGCGACGCGGGCAAGATCCTGATCGACGCCACCAATGTGCCGAACATTGTTTCCAACGAAGACGGTCCCGCGGATACCACGATCCAGATCACCATGGACGACCTGAAGGCGCTGGCCGCCGGCGCTCTGGACCCGATGATGGCCTTCATGACTGGCAAGATGAAAATCCAGGGCGACCTCAGCGTGGCGCAGCGTCTGGCGCCTCTGTTCAAGAGCTGATCTCCGCCTCAGCGACCTGACGCGCCGCCGGTTTACGCCGGCGGCGCCGATTGGGTTTGCGTCTGGCCATCGACAGGAGCAGCCCTTCGCGCAGGCCCCTGTCGGCGACGCGCAGACGCTCACAGGGCCACAGTCGCACCACGGCGTCCAGAATGGCGGCCCCCGCCAGCACCAGATCGGCGCGATCGCGTCCGATGCACGGCTCCTGTTCGCGCCCGGCATGACCCATGCTCAGCAGTCGGTCGATCACCGTTTGCACCTCAGTGCGCTGCATCCACAGGCCATCGACCTTCGAACGATCATAGCGCTCCAGTTGCAGATGCAGTCCCGCCAGCGAGGTGATGGCGCCCGATGTGCCGATGATATAAGCGGCCCCGGCGTCGAAATGCGCTCGCAGCGGCTCCGGCGCGGTGAAATCCTGAATTTCGCGCGTCACCGCCGCCACCATGGCTTCAAACCAGTCCTGAAACGCGCCATCGGCAGGCTCCGGGAAGCGTTCTGCCAGAGTCACGACTCCGACCGGCATGGAGATCCAGTAGCGCGGACGCGGCGGACGCCGCACGGCGCGCAAGGCGTTCATCTGCGCCGATCTTTGCGCCGAGACGCCATGCAGCGGCAGTTCGGCGCGCGGCGCGTCGATCTCGACCCAGCTCAGTTCCGTCGATCCGCCGCCAACGTCGATCACCAGCGCCGCCTTGGGGGCGGGCTGAAGCTCATGCGGCTCCAGCAGCGAGGCGCAGCCCATGACCGCCAGATGCGCCTCCTCCTCCGGTGATATGATCGAGAGTTTCAAACCGGTCTCGCGCTCGACGCGGTTCAGAAACTGCTGACCGTTGCGCGCGATGCGGCAGGCTTGAGTCGCGACGGCGCGAACGCGGACGGCGCCGCGTTTCTCGATTTTCTCAGCGCAGATTTTGAGCGCCCTGAGCGCGCGCTCGATGGCGGCTTCGCTGAGTTGGCCGCTGTGGGTCAAACCTTCGCCGAGCCGGACGATGCGTGAAAAAGCCTCGATAATGCGGAAATGTCCATTATGGAGCGCGGCGATCATCAGGCGGCAATTGTTCGTGCCGAGATCGAGCGCGGCAAAGACAGGCTGATTCGATTCGGCGGCGGGCGGCGTCGAGGAGGACGATGTGATGACGTCGCGCGCCTGAACGGCGGCCACTGGACGCCGCGCGCCTCGGTGTCGGCGTCGCTTTGAGGGAGCCCCGGACATGGCTCATACCCCGCTGATTCTTACGCAATCTCTGACGGCGTAAGACCGTTGACCGGCACTCGGTCGGATTGCTTTCCAGATCACTCTAGGTCGTGCGCGCCGCGCTGCCAACCGAAAATTCGCCATGAATTCCGACGACTGTGGACGAGAGGCCATAAGCTGTCCCACAGGCGGCGCACGAAAAGCCGTAAATGCGACAACCGAAGGGGGAAGGGCGATGCGCACAGCCGCGCCTGTGGTCATGATGGCGGCGTCAAAGGAGTGAAACGGGCATGACGGAACAGCGCGCGGCCAAGTTCGGAATCGGTCAGGTGGTCAAGCACAGCCTGTTTGAATTCCGCGGCGTCGTGTTCGATGTCGATCCGAAGTTCGCCAATACCGACGAATGGTGGCAGGCGATTCCGGAAAGCGTACGGCCCGAAAAGGACCAGCCCTTTTATCATCTGCTGGCGGTCAATGGCGAAAGCGCCTATGTCGCCTATGCCTCGGAAGGTAATCTCAGTCCTGACGAAACGGGCAAGCCTTTGGAGCATCCGCAGGTCGGCCTGCTGTTCGAGCGCTTCTGCGAAGGTCGCTACGTGCCCAAGAGCCGTTTGTCGAATTGACGCGGACGACATGCGACTGCCATGATTTGGCCACGCCGGTATGGACAAAAAGCTATCCGGAAGGTCTGTCCTTGGTGAGCCCGCTGGGACTCGAACCCAGGACCCTCTGATTAAAAGTCAGATGCT
>DATMTF010000167.1:0-3748 GCA_035565015.1 Asticcacaulis sp.
CGTCAGGCAGCGGCTTTTGCAGCTTTAGGGCATCTTCCATTGGCGCCGTCAGCCAAATGTCGATTTCCTCAGCCGTTGTCAGAAACACAGGCATGGCCTTGGGATGGATCGCCTTGACTTCGGCGTTCGCCTCGGTCGTCAGGAAGGCATAGAGGTCATCGGTTGTCTCGCCATCTTTGACCTTGCGCACCGATGTCCATTGAGGGGTCCAGATGCCGGCGAAGAAGAAGAGGGGGCGGCTCTCATCAAGCGCAAACCAAGTGTTTTCCTTGGAGCCCGAAGCCTGGTCGGGTTCGCAAAACGAGGTCGCCGGCACAACGCAGCGATTGTCTATGTCCAGCCAGCGCCGCCAGTGGGGTGAGGCGGTATTGCGCACATTGGTGACGCCATAATCGCAATTTTTGTCGGCAAGCGCGAATTTCGGGGACGGCATGCCCCAGCGTACGCGCGCCAGTTCACGCCCATTTGGCGTATTGCGTACGACCGGACCCCAGCCATTGGCGAAGATGGCGGGGTAGGGAGCGAGATTTTCCATTTCGGGCGTGGCGCGCAGGAAGCGGGTAATGTCGCGGATCGCTTCCTTATTGCTGCGCATGGAGTAGAGATTACACACGAGCGACGCCTCCTGCCTGAACCTATGGGTTGGACGGACGTCTTGCCGCCTTTGACCTCGAACTGGATGCTCGCTCAAGGCGGTGCAGACGTCAAAAAATTTTTCACATCAACAGATGAGGCGAAGTGTTTGTTCGGACGCGTGAATCTTTTCAGTCTGTGTTTCGATGACGCGTCCAACATGCGGTAAGCGTAAAGACTCCATCTTGACGGCCTTTTCATTTAAGAACAAAAAGCGAACATAATATCTCGTTTTGCCGATTTAGGCGGCTTTGAGAAGGAGCGATCATGTCATGGCCGTCGCCAGCCGCGCCCAGTTGGCCGACCTGCGCGCGCGCATCGAGCGCCTCGGCGGAACAGGCGCGCGCAAGGGCGATGTCCTACCCTTTGGCGTCGATGAGATCGATCAGCGCCTTCCCAAGGGCGGGCTTTTGCTTGGCGCCGTTCATGAGATCGCTGGCGGCGCCCATGGCGCGGTAGATGGCGCAGCCGCCATCGCCTTTGCCGCCGGCATCGCCGCGCGCGCGGCGCGTAACGTTTCGGGTCAGGTCTTGTGGGCCTATGCCCAGGCCGATCTCTTCAGTCCGGCCTTGAGCGGATTTGGATTGCCTGAAGACCGCGTCGTCTTTTTTGAGGCCGCCGATGACGATGCGATCCTGGGCTGTTGTGAGGCGGCCTTGCGCCACGGCGGTCTGTCTTGCGTCGTCGGCGAGGTCGCCAAGCTGTCGCGCGTCGCTTCCCAGCGGTTACAAATGGCGGCTGAAGCGACGGGAACCTTGTCGCTGATTGTGCGGCGTTGGCGACGGCAGGTCGATGCGCGCGACTTTGGTGCGCCGACGGCGGCCTATACGCGCTGGCGGGTGACGGAGCTGCCGTCAGCAAGCCTGCCGGTCCGAGGACTGGGGCGGCCCAGATGGTTTTTAGAATTGATGCGTTGCCGTGGCGCGGACTGCGCCGAGTTCGAGGTTGAAGCCTGCGATGACAAGGGTTTTATCCATCTACCTGCCGTACTGGCCGACGGACAGGCTGCGTCGTCAACCTGGCGCGCCGTCTCGTGATTTGCCGCTAGCTCTGAAGACAAGGATCGGGTCAAAGCGCGTCGTCTTCAGCGCCGATGATCTGGCGCGCCGTTATGGCGTCTATGCCGGCATGCCGGTAGCCAGGGCCCAACTTCTCCTGCCCGAACTCCAGCTCTTGGACGCCGATGAGGCGGCCGACAAAGAAGGCCTGGAAAAGCTCGCCCTGTGGGCCTTGCGGCGCTATTCGCCGAAGGTGGCCGCCGATCCGCCGTACGGTCTTGTGCTCGATATCGCCGGGTGCGATCATCTGTTCGGCGGCGAGGCGGGATTGATAAGGGATCTACTCGATCGACTGGAGACAGCCGGTGTCACGGCGATGGCGGCGCTGGCGGACACCTGGGGCGCAGCCCATGCCCTGGCGCGGTTTGGCGGGGGGCAGACGCACATCATCCCGGCGGGTCAGACAGGCGACGCGATCGTCAAACTTCCTGTCGTGGCCTTACGCCTTCCAGACGACCTCGTCGATGAGTTGCGCATCTTAGGTATCGACACGATCGGCGAACTGGCGGCCAAGCCGCGCGCGGCGATGACGCAGCGTTTTGGCCCGGAGCTGTTTCGGCGCATTGACCAGGCGTTTGGCCGTCTGCACGAGCCGGTCACGCCGGTGGAAAGCCCGGATCTGATCAAGGTCGAGCGCGTCTTCGCCGAACCGATTGGCGCGCCCGAGACGATCGAGAAATATACCCGCCGCCTGGTCGGGCAGATCTGCGATAGGCTGGAGGCGGCAGGACAGGGCGCGCGACGGCTCGACCTGCATCACGTGCGCGTCGATAACCGCATCGTATCGACCTCTGTCGTGACGGCGAGGCCGGTGCGCGACGTCAAACGTTTATCGAAGCTGTTATGCGACAAGATCGAGGAGGTCGAACCGGGCTTCGGCATCGAGAAGATGGTTCTCATCGCTGTGCAGTCAGAACGTCTGACGCCAAGCCAGACGAGGGCGGATTTTACATCAGCCCAAAGCCCGGACGTTGAGGATTTGTGGGACACGCTCGCCAATCGCTATGGCGATCAGCGTCTTTATCGCGCAGTCTCTTTGGCGACGGATATGCCTGAGCGTTCGGTCAAACGGATCGGAACGACGCAAAGCCATATCAGCTCAAGCCGTAATGTCGGCTTTAAACGACCGCCGCGCCTTTATCGCAAGCCGGAAGCCATTCAGGCCCTGGCGGTGCTGCCCGACCATCCGCCGCGCGCCTTCACCTGGCGTGGTCAGCGCTACCATGTCGCCAGGGCCGACGGTCCAGAGCGTATCAAGGGCGAATGGTGGCTAAGTGAGGACGAGGACGGTCAGGTGCGGGATTATTATATCCTAGAGGCCGATAGCGGCGAGCGCTTCTGGGTCTTCCGCACCGGCGATGGGGTCAATAGCGACACAGGCGCCCTTAACTGGTTCCTGCATGGCAAGTTCGCATAGGGCAGGGGCCGCATGCTTATGAATCCGGGCCGCGTTGAGCCCAAGGCGATTGCGCGCTAGACTTCGTCTATCGAACTGCGATGTGGGGGATGGGCGCGATGGTGTTGCAGCGATTATGGAGATGGATGGTCGCTCTGTTACGGCCCGACGACTGGCATGATGAACTTAAGGGATCTGATACGGCTACAAGGATGCTTTATCGCCCTCGACACGCGCATGACGTAAGCAGAGCGCAACGATCAGAGCCCGCGAACGGGAATGAGCCCAAATAAAGCATTACGGGGTTGGCGCGGGTCTTTCCGTCGTAAACTTTTGCAGGTCGCCCTCTTCAATCAGGCGATCCATCATCTGCGACGTGACGACGCCCTGTAGCGTGTTGACTTCTTTAGTGACGCCGTCTGGACCGATGACATAGACCTGTACGGGAGCGGCATGATCGACAAGCACCGAATATCCGCCGTCGTCCGAAAGCTTGATCAGGACACGCGCATTGCCCTCGTCGTGCTCTGCCGGCGGATCGCCAACGACCACATATCTGGCGATCTTTGGGTCATAATGGATGACCTTTGGAAAGAGCCTTTGATAGAGCGAGAGGTCGCTTGAGGCTTGACGGCGCGATATGCCGAACTTGTCGCACAGA
>DATMTF010000168.1:0-5447 GCA_035565015.1 Asticcacaulis sp.
GGTAAAATGTTACGCGCGGATTACGTGTCCCTTTCACGCCTTGTGGCAAAAAATCAACGCCGCGCGAAATCGAAAAACACCGGCTTGCAATCGCCCAATCCCTTGGTTTCGTAGCGCGTGGTGACGTGGTCGGCGGGCGGCTGCGTCCAGTCTTCGGGCGCTTGCGCTTCCCAGATAAAGTCGGGATTGGCCACAAAACGCTCCAGCGCCCAGTCGACGTAATTGGCCCAGTCGGTGGCGAAGCGCGCGATTCCGCCGGGTTTCAGAACGCGGGCGAATTCCGCCACGGTCTCATTCTGGATAAAACGCCGCTTATTGTGCCGCGCTTTTGGCCACGGATCGGCGAACAGGATGAAGATGCAGTCAAGAGATGCGTCCGGCAGGCGCGCCAGCAGCGGGCGCGCATCGTCGGCCAGAAGCAGCACATTGTTCAGCCCGCCGTCCTCGATATGGCGCAGCAGCGAGCCGACGCCGTTCAGGAAGGGTTCGCAGCCGATGATCGTCACGTCGGGATGGTTGGCCGCCTGGGCGGCCAGATGCTCGCCGCCGCCAAAGCCGATCTCCAGCCACACCGGACCTTTCGCCAGCGACTCGGCAATGTGCGCGTCAGTCGCCTCGATGCGCGGCAAAAGCGTATCGAACAGCGAGGCCTGACGCGGCTTTAGGGTGCGCGACTTGGTGCGCCCGAACGAGCGCATCGGCCCCCAGGTGGGCGATGCTCTTTCTTCAGCGGGAGTTTCTTTTTCGGCAGGTGTTTTTCGTTCAGTAGACATGGGGCGCGTCTGTAACGACGAAAACGGCAAAAGACAATTGCCGTTCTGGCGGCTAAAGCTGCGGCGCCGCGCCGAGGCTGGCGCCGTCCATGCTGGCCTGGGTGTCGCGCAGGGCCAGCCGCACGAGCGTCTCCATGCACCAGCGCGCATCGTTCGGGTCTTGTCGCCGGATCGCCTCATAGACGGCGCGGTGGTCGGGCACCGGATCGCGCGGCAGGGCCGAATGGCGCTGCTTGAAGCGCGTCGACCACGACACCGCCGCGCCGATGGAGGAACTGAGGCAGATCAGCGCCTCATTCCTGGTGGCGTCGAGCAGGGCGTTGTGGAAATCAAGGTCGGCCTTGCGCCCGGCCTCGGTCGCCAGGGTCTCCGACGCCATGAGATTCAGCGCCTTGTCCATGATGTCGAGATGGTTCTGGTCGCGGCGCTGCGCGGCCAGGGCCGCCGCCGCCGGTTCGGTGATCAGCCGCAGTTCGAACAGGCCGGTGATGAAGTCGTTGCTCGGCTCGGTCTCGAACATCCAGCGCAGCACTTCGGGATCGAGAATATTCCAGCGCACGCGCTCGGTGACGCGCGTGCCGGCCTTGGGGCGGCTTTCCACCATACCCTTGGCGGCCAGGATGCGGATCGCTTCGCGATAGGCCGAGCGCGAAATCTCCAGAGCGCTGCTCGATTCGATCTCGTTGGGCAGGGTCTCGCCGGACTTATAGACGCCCTTGAGAATATCGACGCCCAGCTTGTGCGCCAGCGCGCCGTGCAGGCGGCCCTGTGAAATCGGGCTGCGAAAGGCCACGTCCGGCACAATGTCCGCGACGGCTTCGTCGGTAGGGTCTTCGGACATAGCTGTGTTTCCCGCCTTTATCTCGTCTTCGTCCGGTATGACAGCCGCCTTGCCGCTTGACAAGTCTCCGCAGTAACCGGGTCAGGCGGCAGGCGTTTCAGCGCCCGCCTTGAGCAGACAAAAGGTGATGGCGTCGCGCAACGCGTGATAGGACGCGTCGATCACATTGTGGCTGACGCCCAGCGTGTTCCATGTCCGGCCCTGATCGTCGCGGCTTTCGATCATCACCCGCGTCAGGGCGGCGGTGGCGTCTGAGGGCGTCAGGATGCGCACCTTATAGTCATTCAGGTGCATCTTCGCCAGTTGCGGATAGTGCGGCAGCAAGGCTTTACGCAAGGCCGCATCGAGCGCATTGACCGGGCCATTGCCCTCGGCCACCGTCATCACCTGTTCGCCCGCCACGGTCAGCTTGACCGTCGCCTCGGCGACGTCGAAGGCGCGGTTTTTTTCGTCCAGCCGATATTCGTTCAGCGCGCGATAGCTTTGCAGGTCGTAATAGCGCGGCGCCTGACCCAGCCGCTCGCGCGCCATCAGCTCGAAACTGGCGCTGGCGTCCTCATAGGCGTAACCCAGCGCCTCGCGCGCCTTCACCGCCTTGACCAGCTCGCCGATATGGTCGTCATCGTCGGCGACCTCTATGCCCATCTGGTGCAGGCGGTTGACGATATTGGCGCGGCCCGCCTTGTCCGAGACCAGGATCAGACGCGAATTGCCGACCAGGGCCGGGTCGATATGTTCATAGGAGCGGCTGTCCTTGTTCATCGCGCTGACGTGCAGCCCGCCCTTGTGCGCGAAGGCCGAGGCGCCGACATAGGCGGCGTGGCGGTCGGGCGCGCGGTTCAGCCGGTCATCGACCAGCCGCGACAATTCGCCGATATGGGTCAGTTGTTCGGACGTAAGGCCGGTGTCAAAGCCCATTTTCAGCATCAGGGTCGGGATGATGGCGATCAGATTGGCGTTGCCGCAGCGCTCGCCTATGCCGTTGACCGTGCCCTGCACCTGACGCACGCCGGCCTCGACGGCGGCCAGCGAATTGGCGACCGCCTGCTCGGTGTCGTTATGGCAGTGGATGCCAAGGTTCGCGTCAGGCAGGGCGTCCTTGACTGCGGAAACGATGCGACGGACCTCGGACGGCAACGAGCCGCCATTAGTGTCGCACAGCACCAGCCACTGCGCGCCGCCCTGATGCGCGGCTTTCAGCGCCTCGATGGCGTAGGCGGGATTGGCCTTGTAGCCGTCGAAGAAATGTTCGGCGTCGAACACGGCTTCGCGACCTTGCGCGCGGATATGGGCCAGTGATTCCGAAATCATGCGCAGGTTTTCGGAGGTCGAAACCTTCAGCGCCGTCTCGACCTGCCAGTCCCAGCTCTTGCCGACCAGGCAGATGGTGGGTGTGCCGACGGCCAGCAGGTCTTGCAGGCCCGGATCGTTGGAGGCTGAACGCCCGGCGCGGCGCGTCATGCCGAAGGCGGAAATTTTCGCGGTCTTTGTCTTCGGCAGGGCGGCGAAAAAGGCGTCGTCGGTCGGATTGGCGCCCGGCCAGCCGCCTTCGATATAATCGATGCCGAACGCATCCAGCGCGGAGGCGATCGCCTGCTTGTCCGCGACGGAAAAGTCGATGCCTTGCGCCTGCGCGCCATCGCGCAGAGTGGAGTCATAAAGATATACACGTTCGGTCATGCCGCCCGTCTATAACGCTGTGGAAAACGGGTCAACCAATAGCTTAATCGCTGGGGTCCGAAGTGTCCGTCTTGCAGGCGTGGCCGCGCGCCTTGGTCACCCACAGCGGCTCGATCGTGCGATCGCCGTCGCGGAAGCCGGGCGCGCAGCGGTCGTCGGCGGACGCTGCGCCGTCATGGCTGAGGTCCAGCATCACGCTGGCCGACCGTGAGGTTCCGCCGCGGCGCGCATATCCCCTGCCGTAGCCGCCATAACCGTAACCGTCATAATCACCCCAGTCATAGGCGCCGTTCTTGCCGTAATCCGTCTGGCTGTAGGCCAGGCCCAGCGTGCCGTCCTCGCCGACCGGAATCAGGGTATAGACATAGCCGCTGCGATATCCGCCGGTGCCGATGCTGACCCCGCCGCCGCCGTGGATCGTGCGGCCGTTGCTCTCATAGCCCTGCGGCCTGGCGTAGAGGGGTTGCGGCTGCTGGTCGGTCGGCAGTTTGGCGGTGGAATCGCTGTCGTTGCTGCTGGAATCGGAACTGACGGCGGGCAGGGCGGCGCGCGCGCTGGTCACGACCTGCTCGTCGCCGGCATAGGCCGCCGAAGCGATAAGCGAAGCCGCCATAAAACAGGCGATGCGCGACATGGACATGATCCTTACCTCCCGCCTCATTATATCCGCCGGATATGGAACAGAATTAAGGCGCATATATATCACGCTTTCAGCCGGTCCCTCACCAGCGTCTTCCACCACGCCACGCCGGTCGGGATCACCGCGTCGTTAAAGTCATATTGCGGATGGTGCAGCATTTGACCGTCCGGCGTTCCCTGCCCCAGCCAGATATAGCAGCCGGGACGCGCCTCCAGCACAAAGGCGAAATCCTCGGCGGTCATGGACGGCGGCTCGAAGCGGCGGACATTCGCAGACCCGACCACAGCCTCGGCGGCGCTGGCGGCGTATTCGGCCTCCGCCGCGCTGTTCACCGTCGCGGGAAAGCCATGCACATACTTATAGACGACCTCCATGCCCATGCCCGCGCCGATCCCTTCGGCGATTTCGCCGATGCGACGCTCGATCAGGGCGCGCGTTTCGGCGGAAAAGGCGCGCGCCGTGCCGCGCAACTCGGCGTCGGGCGGGATGACATTGTCGGCGCTGCCGGCATGGATCTGCGTCACGCTGACCACGGCGGCCTCATGCGGCGCGGCGTTGCGGCTGACGATGGTTTGCAGCGCGGTAACCAGTTGCGCCGCCGCCACGACAGGGTCGTTGTTCAGATGCGGCATGGCGGCGTGGCCGCCCTTGCCTTTCAGCTTGATGCGGAAGAAGTCGCAGCTCGCCATCACCGGCCCGGCGCGCACCCCGATGGTTCCGGCGGGCAGTTGCGGCCAGTTGTGCAGCCCATAGACCTCTTCGACGCCGAACCGCTCCAGCACGCCTTCGTCGATCATCATCTTCGCCCCGCCCAGCGCCTCCTCGGCGGGCTGGAAGATGAACACGACGGTTCCGGCGAAATCGGGATCGGCGGCCAGATCGCGCGCCGCCCCCAGCAGCATGGCGGTGTGGCCGTCATGCCCGCAGGCGTGCATCCGCCCCTTATGCGTCGAGGCGTGCGCAAAGTCGTTATGCTCGTCCATAGGCAGGGCGTCCATATCGGCGCGCAGGGCGATGACGCGCCCTGAGCCCAGTTTTCCTTGCAGAACGCCGACCACGCCGGTTTTCGCCCAGCCGGTCGTGACCTCCAGCCCGAATCTGCGTAGCTTGTCCGCGACAAAGGCCGAGGTCAGCTCTTCTTCATAGCCCAGCTCAGGCCGCGCATGAATATGCCTGCGCCAGAGAGTGATGTCCGTATGGGCGATGTCGCTGTCTTCGGCCATAGGTCGCGCGTCTCCAAATCGTCCGTCGTCTCCCTATATAGGGGATAAACGCGGTTATGTGAGAAAAGTGTCATATCGCTGTTGACTCGTGCGGACGGCCTGTCTAAAAGCCGCCCTCCCGACGCCGGGGACGCCGACGAAGACTTGTTCAACAAGGCTTAGCGACGCATCTGGCGAAAGGATCAAGCGCTGATTTCAGCAGGTTTTGTGAAAACAGAATTCTTTGAAAAAGGCGGTTGACACGGAGTAGCGAAGCCTTTAGCAACGCCGCTCCTTCGGCCAGTCGGTTG
>DATMTF010000169.1:0-1937 GCA_035565015.1 Asticcacaulis sp.
GAATGATGGCGAAATACTTGGCCAGATCGTTCGCGATCGAGAAGGTGGTCAGGGCGCCGCGCGTCATCAGAAGCTGTTTGCCGATCTCGACAATCTCGATCAGCTTGGTCGGATCGGAATCGAGATCGACCATATTGCCTGCCTCCTTGGCGGCCTGGGTGCCGGAATTCATCGCCACCGCCACGTCCGACTGCGCCAAGGCGGGCGCGTCGTTCGTGCCGTCCCCGACCATGGCCACCAGTTCGCCGCCCTCCTGCATTTTTCGGATATAGGCAAGCTTGGTCTCCGGCGTCGCCTGGGCCAGAAAATCGTCCACCCCGGCTTCGGTGGCGATGGCGGCGGCGGTCAGCGGATTGTCGCCGGTGATCATGATGCTCTTGATGCCCATGCGGCGCAGCTCGGCCAGACGCGCCTTGATGTCCGGTTTGACGATGTCCTTCAGATAGACGACGCCGAGCGCGAGGCTGTTTTCCGACACCAGCAGCGGCGTGCCGCCGGTGCGGGCGATGCGCTCGATATCGGCATGGACCTCGGCGGGGATGGCGCCGCCTTTAAGCGCAACCAGCTTGGCGATCGCGTCGCCCGCGCCCTTCATGATGTGGCGGTCGGCGACCACCACGCCCGACACGCGCTGTTCGGCGCTGAACGGGATGAAGTCGGCCTCGATGTCGCTGGCCTTACGCTCCGGCAGGGCGAATTTTTGCCGCGCCAGCACGACGATCGAGCGGCCTTCCGGCGTCTCGTCGGCCAGCGAGGACAGTTCCGCAGCTTCCGCCAGTTGCCGCTCGGAGACGCCCGGCGCAGGCAGGAACTCGACCGCCTGACGGTTGCCGAAGGTGATGGTGCCGGTCTTGTCGAGCAGCAGGACATTGACGTCGCCCGCCGCCTCAACCGCGCGCCCGGAGGTGGCGATGACATTGGCGCGGATCAGGCGCTGCATGCCCGAAATGCCGATGGCCGACAATAGGCCGCCGATGGTGGTCGGGATCAGGCAGACCAGCAGCGCGATCAGCACCGTGACGGAAATCACCGTCCCCGCCCCGGCATGCGTTACGCTGAACCACGAATAGGGCAAGAGGGTGGCGCAGACCAGCAGGAAGATGATCGTCAGGGCCGCCAGCAGGATCGACAGGGCGATCTCGTTGGGCGTCTTCTGGCGTTTGGCGCTTTCGACAAGGCCGATCATGCGGTCGAGAAAGCTCTCGCCCGGATCGGAGGTGACGCGCGCCACCAGCCAGTCGGACAGGACGCGCGTGCCGCCGGTGACGGCGTCGCGGTCGCCGCCCGATTCACGGATCACCGGCGCCGATTCGCCGGTCACCGCGCTTTCATCGACCGAGGCTATGCCCTCGATCACCTGACCGTCGGCGGGCACGAAATCGCCCGCCTCGATCAGCACCAGATTGCCCTTGCGCAAAGTGTTGGCGGCAACGCTTTGGAACTTAGCGCGGTCGCTGGCCTTGGCCAGCTTTTTGGCGCTGACGTCGCGACGGGCTTTTTTGAGCGAATCGGCCTGCGCCTTGCCCTTGCCCTCGGCTATGGCCTCGGCGAAGTTGGCGAACAGGAGCGTGAACCACAGCCAGAAGGCGACGAGGCCGACAAAGACCGCGCCCTGCCCGCCCGCCAGCGCCCTGACGCTCAGCGCATGCGGCGCGGCCAGCATGGCGACGAAGATCAGCGTCGTGACGACCGAACCGACAAACACCAAAAACATGACCGGGTTGCGTAACTGATAGACAGGGTTGAGGCGGGCGAGGCTTTGCTTCAGCACCGAGCCCATATCCGCGCCTTCGAAAAGGCCGCTTGTTTTAACGTGGGATGTCATAATCCTATCCCTCAATCATATGGAAATGTTCGACCACGGGGCCGAGGGCGAGC
The DNA here is from genome assembly GCA_035565015.1 of Asticcacaulis sp. Taxonomy (GTDB): domain Bacteria; phylum Pseudomonadota; class Alphaproteobacteria; order Caulobacterales; family Caulobacteraceae; genus Asticcacaulis. The sequence continues at coordinate 1,879 of DATMTF010000169.1, forward strand.
GTCGGCGCATAGGTCAGGACGCCGATCAGCAGGATCACGCCGACCACCACCGCCACGAA